>NZ_JBHXQO010000010.1:6938-191055 GCF_042717135.1 Streptomyces sp. NPDC058620 | reverse complement strand
GGGAAGCACAAGGCTTCCCGGGGCCGCCGTCGGACCGGTGATCCGGCTCAGGTGGTACGTCAGAGAGAGACGTCGACCGAGCGCAGGAACGAGACCGGGTTGAGCGCGGAACCGTAGTTCGGGGAGGTCCGGATCTCGAAGTGGAGGTGCGGGCCGCTGGAGTTTCCGGTGTTGCCGGACAGGGCGATCTTCTGGCCGGTCTTCACGGTCTGGCCGATCTTGACGTTGATCTGCGACAGGTGCGCGTACTGCGAGTACTTGCCGTTGGAGTGCTTGATCACGACGGCGTTGCCGTACGCGGGGCCGTCGCCGCCGCCGTTCGGGCCCGCCTTGACGACGGTGCCGGTGTGCGCGGCCTCGACCTTGGTGCCGACCGGGACGGCGAAGTCCTGACCGGAGTGCTTCGCGGCCCAGCGGGCGCCGCCGGTGCCGTAGGTGGCGCTCAGGGTGTACTTCTCGACGGGGGCCTCCCAGGAGGACGCCTTCTTCTTGGCGTTCTTCTTGGCGGCGGCGGCCTTCTTCTTCGCCGCCTCCTTCGCCTTCGCCGACTTCTCGGCCGCGGCCTTCTTCGCGGACGTGGCCGCGTTGCTCTGCGCCTCCGCCTGCTTGGCCACGGAGCCGGCGGCGC
Source organism: Streptomyces sp. NPDC058620 (assembly GCF_042717135.1). Lineage (NCBI taxonomy): Bacteria > Bacillati > Actinomycetota > Actinomycetes > Kitasatosporales > Streptomycetaceae > Streptomyces > Streptomyces sp. NPDC058620. Next base: position 190,427 of record NZ_JBHXQO010000010.1, on the reverse strand, counting down.
CGGCGAGAACCGCGGTGCCGGTGGTGTTGGCCGTATCGGAGGCCGCGAACGCCGCGCCCGCACCGAGCACCATCGATGCACCCACGGAAGCGGCGACCACGGTGCCACGGACTCGGGACAGGGACGGGCGGGCGGACTGCTGGAACGTAACGCGCTTCGACATACGGGGAAGTCCTCCGGTGGTGAGTGAACCCGGCGTTCTGCCGGACGTGCTCCACCTTGGTAACCCGCACCCCCGCCCCGGCTCAAACCCCCCATCTACGAAGAAAAGCCGTAGGAAGGGCACCGGGAATTCGTTGGCGACGGTCCCGCGCGCAGGGCCTCGCGACGCTCGGAAAACTATGTTCCGGATCGGGTTTAAGCCCAGTTCGAAACGGCCCTAATCGGACATGGGGCGGCCTTCCGGGCACATCACCCCCTTTCGTCGAACGGCCCCTCCCGCCCCGGGCCGAAAGTCCCTTCCGCGACCACGGGCCGTTCCCCTAAGCCCGCTAGTAGGCCCCTGAAGGGCTGTGCGCCTTGTCACCGGCGGTGGGACCAAAGACTGTCCGATTCGGGACCTTCGGCCTGCGGGCTGGCTACGCTGTCGGGGAAGCGGCCCAGCTCTCGGGGGGACACGATGGCCAGCGACGACACCGACGACACCCACGGCCCGGCCGGCATCGAGCTCGCCGACGCCGTCGAGTCCATCCGCAACCAGCTCATCGACGCCGCCACCCGCGCCACGGGCCGCCCCGTGTCCTTCGAGGTCGGCGACATCCAGATGGAGTTCACGCTGGAGCTGCGCAAGGAGGCCAAGGGCGGCGCGAAGGTCAAGGCGTGGGTGGTGGAGGCGGGCGCCGACGCGTCCCTGTCGACCGCCCGCACCCACAAGGTCGCCTTCACGCTGACCCCCCGCAACGCCGTGACCGGCGGCGCCTGGGAGATCGGGCACGAGGACGGCGGCAGCACCGGACACTTCGGCCGTGGCCACGCACCGGGCCGCCCATGAGGGACGTACGGCCCGGGGACCGCACGGTCGTCGTCCTGGGCGCCGGTTCCGTCCAGGGCAGCGGCGTCCTGCTCACCGACCGGCTGGTGCTGACCTGCGCCCATGTGGTCAGGGGCGAGAACCGGAGCCGGGTGGCGCACCCCGCCCTGGCAGGGCACCGGGACGCGACGGTCGCCTGGATCGACCACGACCTGGACGCCGCGCTCCTCCTCGCCACGGAACCGGTGCTCCCCGTCCCACCGGTACGGCTGGGCGCCCTCGGCAGCGGCCAGGCGCTCCACGACTGCGAGATCACCGGCTTCCCCGACATCCAGCGGTACGGCCCCGGGGAACATCTGGAGACCGACCAGTACACGTCCACGGTCCTGCCCATGGCGGGCCGGATGCGCAGCCTGATGGTCTGCGAACTCGACGGCCCGCCCCCGGCCACCGACGACCGCGGCGTCCCCGCACTCCGGGGCCTGTCCGGCGGCCCGGTCTTCGCCGGGAACGTCCTCCTCGGCATCGCCCGCCAGATCCCCCGGCAGCGCGGTGGCAGCCGGGTGGAGTGCGTCGCGCTCTCCTCGCTCGCCGCCGCCCGGCCGGTCCAGATCCTGTACGAGCAGGCCACCGGCACCTCGCTGCGGTGCGAGAAGGTCCACGGCCACCACCCGAGGGACCGGCAGTACGAGGAGGAGTACGCGGCTTCGGTCGGCGCCGCCTACCGGCGTACAAAGGTGTTCGGCCTCGACGAGCTGAACAGGAACGAGACCGAGTGGGACCTCGACACCGCGTATCTGAGCCTGGAGGCCCAGACCCCCGACGACAACGCGGGGCAGCGCCCGCCCTCGGTGCCCCAACGCATCGACGCCCTGCTCTCCGACCGCCCCCGGGTGCTGCTGCGGGGCGACGCGGGCGCCGGGAAGACCACCCTGATCTGGTGGCTGGCCGCGCACGCCGCGGCGCGCACCCTCCCCGGGCGGCTGGACGCCCTCAACGGCCTGGTGCCCTTCGTCGTCCCCCTGCGCACCTTGCGCGCCCGGGGCGGCACCTTCCCCGGACCGGCCGGGCTGCCCGCCGCTGCCCGGCTGGTGATCGACGACCCGCCGGACGGCTGGGCGGGCCGGGTCCTGGAATCCGGCCGGGCACTGCTGCTGGTCGACGGCCTGGACGAGGTCCCGCAGGATGACCGCGACGAGGCCCACGACTGGCTGTCCCGGCTCCTGGAGCGCTACCCGGACGTCCGGTGCGTGGCGACCGTACGCCCACTGGCCGTCGAACCGGACTGGCTGAGGTCGCAGGACTTCGAGGAGTTACGCCTGCTACCGATGCGGAACGAGGACATCCGGTCGTTTGTGAGGGCGTGGCACAGGGCCGCCAGGCTGGACGGTGACGACCACGAGCATCTGAACGAGCTGGAGCAGGACCTGGCGCACCGTTTCACCCAGAACACCGCCCTGCGCGACCTCGCCCGCACTCCCCTTCTCTGCGCCGTGATCTGCGCCCTGCACCGCAGGCGTCAGGGATTCCTGCCGGAGACCCGCTGGAAGCTGTACCGCTCGGCGCTCGACATGCTGCTGGGCAACCGCGACAAGCGCCGGAAGATCGACGCCCCCGAAGGCATCACGATGGACGTCGAGGAGCAGATCCAGCTGCTCCAGCGCATCGCGGTCTGGCTGGTGCGCGAGGGCCAGTCGGAGTTCTCCCGCGAACAGGCACTGCGCCAGCTGGGCCGTGCCCTGTCGGGCATGGAACGGGTACGCGCCCAGGGATCGGCGGAAGAGATCCTGACGCACCTTCTGAACCGTAGCGGCCTCCTCCAGGAACGCACGGACGATGCCTACCAGTTCGCCCACCGCACCTTCCAGGACTTCCTGGCGGCCAAGGAGTTGATCGAGGACGATCACCTGAACGAGCTGCTGGGGCACGCGGCCGAGGAGCAGTGGCAGGACGTGATCCTGCTGGCGGCCGGACACTGCGGACGGCGTGAACTGCCGTTACTGGTAAGCGGTTTGCTCGACGCGGGCCTGGTCGCGGCCAAGGGCTCACTCGCCCGTACGCAGCTCCATGTGCTGGCGGCGCTGTGCGAACAGCACGCGACCTGGCTCGACGGGACCGTCAGGGAGCGGGTCCGCCGGCACACCGCGGACCTCTTCCCGCCGCGCAAATTCGAGGACGTGTCGGTCCTGGCCCGGCTCGAAACCGCAGCCCTGGACCTCCTCCCGGCCCCGGGCAGCCTTCCGGAGGACACGGACGCCTGGTTCTACGTCGCCCAGCTGATCAACGCCATCGGCGGTGCCGAAGCCGTCCCGTACGCACGGAGGTGGGTCGAGGCGCACCCGTCCAGCAGTACCGCCTTCGCGCGGTCCTGGTCCCAGTACCCCACGGAGTTGTACGCGAGAGAGGTCCTGGCCCGGCTCGATCCGCGGCTCACCCTGGTGACGGTCTCCACAGTCGATCAGCTGGCCGCCCTGCACCACGCGCCCGCGCTGGTCCTTCTGGAGCTGTTCGGCCCCTTCACGGATGCCGACCTCCGCTCGTTCGCACAGGGCGTCCGCCCGGAGTATCTGCGCATCACGTCCAATCCCGTGCTGACCGATCTGGCCTTCCTGCACACCTGCGGGGACCGGCTCACCGATCTGTCCATCAGCGAGTCCCCCCGGATCGAAACCCTGGCGCCTCTCGCCGGACTGACGGAGCTCCGTCACCTGCGGCTGGGCGCCGAGGAGCTGTCCGATCAGGCACTGGAACCACTGGGCTCACTCAGCAGCCTGCGCTCACTGACGCTGGCATCCCTGTCGGCGGACCGCCTGGGCGACCTCCCCGTACATCCTCTGGTCTCCACTCTGAGGATCTGGCCCAACCGGCCCTTCGCGATGGCCGGCCTCGACGCATGGAAGAGCCTGACCTCGCTCGCACTCCACAACGGGTCCCCCACCACCGGACTGTCCGAGGCGCTGCGAACCACTCCCGGCATCACCGACCTCGAACTCTCGTCGCCCGCGCTGCACCAGCTCCTCACCGAGGAACCCCTGCCGCACGTCACCGGTCTGAGCTTCGAGTCCCTGCACGGCAGCGAACTCGACGCGATCGTCAGGACGTTTCCGTCCCTGGCCTCGCTCCGGATACGGCTCGGTCCGAACCCGCCGCACCCACTCAATCTGGCCCCGCTCCGGGCCCTGCCCGGCTGCCGGGTCACCGTCAACGGCGCGCACTCGGAGATCGTCGGCGACGAAGGCATCGACGTCACCCTCTGAACCGCTCACGCACAGGAAAAGGGGCTGCCCCGGAACCGATAACGGTCCGGGGCAGCCCCTTCGTACGTGCTGACTACGACGCTGTCAGACGTCCTTCGTCATGTTCGGGCCGGCGCCGCCTGCCGCCTGCTCGATCGGAGGAACGTCGGGCAGTGCCGACTTCTCCTCGCCGCGGAACGAGAACTTCTTCTCCTCGCCCTCGCCTTCCGTACCGACGACCACGATGTGACCGGGGCGCAGCTCACCGAAGAGGATCTTCTCGGAGAGGATGTCCTCGATCTCGCGCTGGATCGTCCGGCGCAGCGGCCGGGCGCCCATCACGGGGTCGTAGCCCTTCTTCGCCAGGAGAGCCTTGGCCTCGGCGCTGAGCTCGATGCCCATGTCGCGGTCCTTGAGACGCTCATCCACCTTGGCGACCATGAGGTCGACGATCTGGATGATGTCTTCCTCGGTCAGCTGGTGGAAGACGACCGTGTCGTCGACGCGGTTGAGGAATTCCGGCCTGAAGTGCTGCTTGAGCTCTTCGTTGACCTTGACCTTCATCCGCTCGTAGTTCGTCTTGACGTCGCCCTGGGCGGCGAAGCCCAGGTTGAAGCCCTTGGAGATGTCCCTGGTCCCGAGGTTGGTCGTCATGATGATGACCGTGTTCTTGAAGTCCACGACCCGGCCCTGGGAGTCGGTCAGGCGACCGTCTTCCAGAATCTGGAGCAGGGAATTGAAGATATCGGGGTGGGCCTTCTCGACCTCGTCGAAGAGGACGACGGAGAACGGCTTGCGGCGCACCTTCTCGGTGAGCTGTCCGCCCTCTTCGTAGCCCACGTAACCGGGGGGCGAACCGAAGAGACGGGAAACCGTGTGCTTCTCGCTGAACTCCGACATATCGAGGGAGATCAGTGCGTCCTCGTCGCCGAAGAGGAATTCGGCGAGCGTCTTGGAGAGCTCGGTCTTACCGACACCGGACGGACCGGCGAAGATGAACGAGCCACCGGGGCGCTTCGGGTCCTTCAGACCGGCTCGCGTACGGCGGATCGCCTGCGAAAGGGCCTTGATGGCGTCCTTCTGCCCGATGACGCGCTTGTGGAGCTCGTCCTCCATGCGCAGCAGACGGGAGGACTCCTCCTCCGTCAGCTTGAAGACCGGGATGCCGGTGGCCGTGGCCAGGACTTCGGCGATGAGCTCGCCGTCGACCTCGGCGACGACGTCCATGTCGCCGGCCTTCCACTCCTTCTCGCGCTTGGTCTTCGCCGCCAGCAGCTGCTTCTCCTTGTCGCGGAGAGACGCCGCCTTCTCGAAGTCCTGGGAGTCGATCGCCGACTCCTTGTCGCGACGGACACCCGCGATCTTCTCGTCGAACTCGCGGAGGTCCGGCGGCGCGGTCATCCGGCGGATGCGCATCCGGGAGCCGGCCTCGTCGATCAGGTCGATCGCCTTGTCCGGCAGGAAGCGGTCCGAGATGTACCGGTCGGCCAGCGTCGCGGCCTGGACCAGCGCCTCGTCCGTGATGGAGACCCGGTGATGGGCCTCGTAACGGTCGCGCAGACCCTTGAGGATCTCGATGGTGTGCGGCAGCGACGGCTCCGCGACCTGGATGGGCTGGAAGCGTCGCTCGAGAGCGGCGTCCTTCTCCAGGTGCTTGCGGTACTCGTCGAGCGTCGTGGCACCGATGGTCTGGAGCTCGCCTCGCGCCAGCATGGGCTTGAGGATGCTCGCGGCGTCGATCGCGCCCTCGGCGGCGCCCGCACCCACCAGGGTGTGGAGCTCGTCGATGAACAGGATGATGTCGCCGCGGGTGCGGATCTCCTTGAGGACCTTCTTCAGGCGCTCCTCGAAGTCACCGCGGTAGCGGGAACCCGCGACCAGGGCGCCGAGGTCAAGCGTGTAGAGGTGCTTGTCCTTGAGGGTCTCGGGCACCTCGCCCTTGACGATGGCCTGCGCCAGGCCCTCGACGACCGCCGTCTTGCCGACGCCGGGCTCGCCGATGAGAACCGGGTTGTTCTTGGTACGCCGGGACAGCACCTGCATGACCCGCTCGATCTCCTTCTCGCGCCCGATGACCGGGTCGAGCTTGGATTCGCGAGCGGCCTGGGTGAGATTCCGGCCGAACTGGTCGAGCACCAGGGACGTGGAGGGCGTGCCCTCCGCGGGGCCGCCCGCTGTGGCCGCCTCCTTGCCTCCCGAGTACCCGGAGAGCAGCTGGATGACCTGCTGCCGCACCCGGTTCAGGTCGGCGCCCAGCTTCACGAGGACCTGGGCTGCGACGCCCTCGCCCTCGCGGATCAGGCCGAGCAGGATGTGCTCGGTGCCGATGTAGTTGTGGCCCAGCTGAAGGGCCTCGCGGAGCGAAAGCTCCAGGACCTTCTTGGCTCGGGGAGTGAAGGGGATGTGTCCGGACGGGGCCTGCTGGCCCTGACCGATGATCTCCTCCACCTGCTGGCGGACCGCCTCGAGCGAAATCCCGAGGCTCTCCAGGGCCTTAGCGGCGACACCCTCACCCTCGTGGATCAGGCCCAGGAGGATGTGCTCGGTGCCGATGTAGTTGTGGTTGAGCATCCGGGCTTCTTCCTGAGCCAGGACGACAACCCGCCGCGCGCGGTCGGTGAACCTCTCGAACATCGTTAATCGCTCCTCAGAGCGGTCAGGCAGTAAGGGGTCGGTCCCCTCCCTGTCCTTCCGCAGCTTAGTCCCGCAAGCGGGGACCGCTCATTCCAACTGCCGACACCCGTTCTTGGCCTCCTGCCCGGAACGCCGACAACTGCTCCAACCCGATGGTGCGAGACGATGTTCCCGCAGGCCAGGCAGATACCCCTTTCGCCAGTACGCCGATGGCGAACGTGAGACGTATCGACCTGCGTGTCGCCCCTTCCCACTAGGGATGTCTTACCCGTAACTACTGACAGTCCATGCGGCGCGCCCCGGTTCCCTCAGCTACGGGCGAACATCCTTGCGCTCCTGGATGCGTCCGCACGCCCCCATACCGGGCACTCTGGGCAATCGTTGCCCGACTCCGCGTAACTCCGGAGCCGGTTCCACGGTTCATCGGGCATGGCCCTCACCGTCCCGCCTCCCCGCTCGTCGCCCGACGCCGACGACTGGACGCGGTGGTACGAGCGCGAGCTGGGCTGGGCCACCGCCGAGGGCGCCCCCGTCCGCCTGCTGACCGGGCTGCGTTTCGATGTACTGGAGCTGCCTGCCGACGCCGGTCACGCCGCGCTGCGGCGGCTGGGGCGTACGGGCCCTGTGGCACTGGCCGGGCAGCGGATGGGACTGCTGGTGGCCGCGGGAAGCGCCGATGAGCTGCCGGGGCTGCTCGACTGGCTGGAGTGGGGCGGAATCGCCCTCGATCTGACCGCCTTCGGTACCGGCGGGCGGATCACCGCCCCGGCACCGCCCTGCTGGGCGGCCGGCTCGCCGGGGGCCGCGCTCTGGCTGCGGCCCCCCGATCCGAGGCAGGAGGCCGAGCCGGTGCTCCCGGCCCTCGTCGGATTCGGGAACAGGGGTGGGGATGTTCCCGATCTCGCACGGCTGGTGGACGTGGCCGCGACGGAATGCCACCGGGCCCGACTGACTCGCGCCCGGACCGGGCTGCTGACCGATAGGCCGGCAGCTCAGCCGTTGGCCTTCTCGTAAGCCTCGCGGATCTCGGCGGGAACACGGCCGCGGTCATTCACATTGTGGCCGTTCTCGCGAGCCCACTTACGGATCTCGGCGGTGTCCTTGTTGCCACCGGTGACGGCGCGGCCCTTGCCACGGCCGGTCGCGGCGCGGCCACCGGTACGACGGCCACCCTTGGTGTACGGCTCAAGAAGACCACGGAGCTTGTCCGCGTTGGTCGTGGTGAGGTCGATCTCGTACGTCTTGCCGTCAAGTGCGAACGTCACTGTCTCGTCCGCCTCGCCACCGTCGAGGTCATCGACAAGAAGGACCTGAACCTTCTGTGCCACTGGATTTCCTTTCATCGAAAATGTAGTACGCGGAAAGGAAACCGCTTTTCCTCGGAAAACACAAACCCCTGGGAGAGGTTCAGGAGCGCAAGAACGCGGGAAACATGCGCGATTCGGACATAGGGCTCCGGCCGCTTCTGCCGATCACAGGTGCAGAAGCATCCGGCTGTTGCCCAAGGTGTTCGGCTTCACTCGTTCGAGACCGAGGAACTCCGCGACACCCTCGTCATAGGAACGCAGCAGCTCACTGTAGACATCTGTGTCGACCGGTGTCTCTCCGATCTCGACGAAGCCGTGCTTCGCGAAGAAGTCGACTTCGAAGGTGAGACAGAAAACCCGGCGCACCCCCAGCCAGCGCGCGGTCTGCAAGAGCTTGTCCAGCACTTGATGTCCCACTCCGGCGCCCTTGATGCTGTGGTCGACGGCGAGAGTGCGCACTTCGGCGAGGTCTTCCCACATCACGTGCAGTGCGCCGCAGCCGATGACACGGGCGTCCTCGTCGCGTTCCGCGACCCAGAACTCCTGGATGTCCTCGTAAAGGGTCACCGTCGCTTTGTCGAGCAGGATGCCTTCGGAGACGTACCCGTCAAGGAGGCTGCGGACCGACGTCACATCGGTCGTCCTGGCACGTCGGACGGTGATGGCGGGACTATTTACCGACGGGTCGGTATGAAACTCGGTATCCGGCTGGGTTTGCGGCAGCTCTGAGGACATGCCCAGACGCTATCGCCCGGTCTCCGGCTCCGCGTCATCGGCCGGGGTTGTCTCACCGGCCGGACTTGCGGGGGCTTCGGGGAAGGTGGGCAGAACCATGCGCATGGCGTCCTGCAGAGACTCGCGCTGTTCGGCCGACATCATGCCGAAGAAGGCGACAAGAGCCGCGGCGGGGTTGTCACTGCGGGACCAGGCTTCGTTCATCAGTGCGGCCGAGTACGCGGCACGGGTGGAGACCGCCGTATATCGATATGCGCGGCCGTCGACTTCCCTGCGGACCCAGCCCTTCTGATGGAGATTGTCCATTACCGTCATGACCGTCGTGTACGCGATGGACCGTTCCTGCTGAAGGTCCTCGAGAACTTCCCGCACGGTGACCGGACGGTTCCATTGCCAGACCCGCGTCATCACGGCGTCTTCCAGCTCTCCCAATTGGCGAGGCACAGCGTCACCTTAGTGCTAGATGTCTGGAATGGACGGTTATTTACACAGCAAAAGGGCGTACGGCTCGTCACTCACGAGCCGTACGCCCTTCTCGGGTCCGGGTCAGACGCGGTCAGGCGCCTTCGGTCCGCGGGGTCCGCTGGACCGGCTCCGCGCGGGAGATCGCGGCATCCACGGCCGCGTCCTCCTTGGTCTTGTTCGGACCGCCCTGACTCTTGACGATCGTCACGACGAGACCGATGAAGAAAGCGGCCATCACCACGGGGGGCAGAAGCGCGGATACGTAGTCCATGCCATCCAGAGTAGCGAGCCCGGTGCGGCCGGAGCCCGCGCCCTCCCGGAGAGGGCGCGGCGGACCGGTCATCCCGCGGCGCGTTCCTCGGACGGCGTGACGGGGCGACGGCGCGGCGGGAAGACCTCGGACGGCTTGGGCATGGGGCGCTCCCCGGGAGCCTGCGGGCGGGCCGGGGCCGGCGGGTCCTTCGGCCGGTCGGGCTCCTGCGCGGCGGCGAGGCCGCCCGGCAGGGCGAGCAGGCGGCTGCGGGGGGCCGGGGCCGTCACGGGGACGGCGCGTCCGGCGAGGCGGGCCCGGACGGAGCGCTCGGCGATCACCTGGCAGCGTTCCAGGAGGGCCGCCGCGAGGGGTTTCCCGCGCAGGGCGCGCAGGGCCGCCAGATCGTCGGGGCGGGGGTCGTATCCGGCGGCCAGGGCGTCCTGGAGGAGCTCCAGGTAGCCGGAGACGGAGCCGGGGAGGGCTTCGCGGTAGCGGGCGAGATCGGCGAGGAGGAAGACGCGCAGCCGGCCGGCCTCGCCGACCGCCTCGTCCACGGCCTCCGCGAGCCGCAGGCAGTCCTGGACATCCTCTTCGGGCAGGGGCGTGGGGTGGAGGGCGATGGCGAGGACGCGTCGGAGCACCCGCAGCTCGTCCGCGCTGAACGCCATGCCGCCGCGTGATCCGTAGGGCGTGGGCATGCCGCGACAATACGTGCTAAAGGGACAAAATCCTCTTAACTGGCCGTGGCGGCGCGGCGTCTTCCGTCGCGCCGCCTGACCGTTCCCGCAGGTGCGGGCCCCCGCGTCAGAGCCGGGTGACGTTGCGCTCGTACACGAGGCGCAGACCGATGAGCGTCAGCCAGGGCTCGTGCTCGTCGATGACGGAGGCGTCCTCCAACACCATCGGAGCAAGGCCGCCGGTCGCGATGACGGTGACGTCGTCGGGGTTGGCCGCGAGCTCCTTCTTCATCCGTGTCACGACGCCGTCGATCTGGCCCGCGAAGCCGTACACGATGCCGGACTGCATGGCTTCCACGGTGTTCTTGCCGATCACGCTGCGCGGCCTGGCCAGCTCGATCTTGCGGAGCTGGGCGCCCTTCACCCCGAGTGCCTCCACCGAGATCTCGATGCCGGGCGCGATCACACCGCCCGCGTACTCGCCGCGTGCCGAGACCGCGTCGAAGGTGGTCGCCGTACCGAGGTCCACGACGATCGCCGGGCCGCCGTAGAGCTCGACCGCGGCGACCGCGTTGATGATGCGGTCCGCGCCGACCTCCTTCGGGTTGTCCATCAGGACCGGCACGCCGGTCTTGACGCCCGGTTCCACCAGGACCGCGGGCACGTCGCCGTAGTAGCGGCGGGTGACCTCGCGGAGCTCGTGCAGGACGGCGGGGACGGTCGAGCAGATCGCGATGCCGTCGATGCCGTCGCCGAGCTCGTCACCGAGCAGCGGGTGCATGCCCATCAGGCCCTGGAGGAGCACGGCGAGCTCGTCGGCGGTGCGGCGGGCGTCGGTGGAGATCCGCCAGTGCTCGACGATCTCCTCGCCGTCGAACAGGCCGAGGACCGTGTGCGAGTTGCCGACGTCGATGGTGAGCAGCATCAGATGCCGGCCCCATCGGTGTCGCGGAAGTCCAGGCCGATGTCGAGGATCGGCGAGGAATGGGTGAGCGCGCCGACGGCCAGGTAGTCGACGCCCGCCTCGGCGTACGCGCGCGCCGATCCCAGCGAGAGCCGGCCGGAGGACTCCAGTACGGCGCGGCCGCCGACCAGGGCGACGGCCTCCACCGTCTGCGACGGGGTGAAGTTGTCCAGCAGGATCAGGTCGACGCCCGCGTCGAGGACCTCGCGGACCTGCTCCAGCGTGTCGACCTCGACCTCGATCGGTACGTCCGGGAAGGCGTCCCTGACCCGCTTGAACGCCTCCGCGACGCCGCCCGCGGCGACGACGTGGTTGTCCTTGACGAGCGCCGCGTCCGAGAGCGACATGCGGTGGTTGACGCCGCCGCCGCAGCGCACCGCGTACTTCTCCAGCGCACGCAGTCCGGGGGTCGTCTTGCGGGTGTCGCGGACCTTGGCCTTCGTGCCGTCGAGCACGTCGGCCCAGGCGCGCGTGGCGGTCGCGATGCCCGAGAGCCTGCAGAGCAGGTTAAGGGCGCTGCGCTCGCCGGTGAGCAGGTCGCGGGTGCGGGTGGTGACGGTCAGCAGCTTCTGGCCGGCGGCGACGCGGTCGCCGTCCGCGACATGCCGCTCGACCTCGAACTCGTCCGTACAGACGATCGAGAGCACCGCTTCCGCGATGTGGATCCCGGCGACGACGCCCGCTTCGCGCGCGGTGAAGTCACCGGTGGCGACGGCGTCCTCGGGGACCGTCGCGACGGTCGTGACGTCCACGCCGCCGTCGAGGTCCTCCTCGATCGCGACATGGGCGACGTCCTCGACCTGGACCGGGTCCAGTCCGGCCTCGGCGAGCAGCTGGGCGAGGGCCGGGTCGAGACCGCACTCCAGGCCGTCGGGGTCGTAACCGTCGCCGCAGCCACAGCCGTCGCCGCAGCCGTCCGCGGCGGGAGCGGGCGCGCCGATATGGATCAGCGGTACGTCCACGGGCGTGGGGCGCGGATTCTCTTCGGGCGTGCTCACGGTTGCGGCTCCTCGGGGGCGTCGGCGGGGTGGTTCACGGTGCTTGAGCAGTCTGGTGTCTCGGTGGCGCGTACGGGCGGGAATGCGGCGGTCTCCGTACGGCTGACGACCAGCCGCCGGTCCGGGGCGATCCGTACGACGAGGTGGCGGCGCCAGTTCTCGTCGTCCCGGTCGGGCCGGTCCTCGCGCCAGTGGCAGCCGCGGGTCTCCTCGCGCTCACGGGCGGCGGCGACCAGGACGCGCGAGACCAGGAGGAGGTTGGTGGCCTCCCAGGCGTCCACGCCGGGCACGGCCACCTTGGGTTCGGCCGCGTCCGCCTCGTCGGCGGCCGAGCGGTGCAGGGCCTCCAGCTCATCGGCCGCGGTGGCGAGACTGGCCGCGGAACGGATGACTCCGGCACCCCTCGTCATGATCCGCTGGATCGCCGCCCGGGACTCGGGGACCAGGAGGGGCGAGGTGCTGCCGCCGACGGGTTCCACGGCCTCGGTCCGCTCCGGCCGGTCCCGCACGATGTCGGCCGCGATGCGCTCCGCGAAGACGAGTCCCTCCAGGAGGGAGTTGGAGGCCAGCCGGTTCGCGCCGTGCACGCCCGTGCAGGCGACCTCGCCGCACGCGTACAGACCGGGGACCGTCGTACGGCCGCGGAGGTCGGTGCGGATGCCGCCCGAGGCGTAGTGCGCGGCCGGGGCGACCGGGATCGGCTCGGTGACCGGGTCGATGCCGTGGGCCCGGCAGGCGGCCAGGATCGTGGGGAAGCGGTGCTCCCACATCTCCGCGCCGAAGTGGCGGGCGTCCAAATACATGTGCTCGGTGCCGTGGTGGTGCATCTGGCGGGTGATGGCCTTGGCGACGATGTCGCGCGGGGCCAGCTCCGCCAGCTCGTGCTGCCCGAGCATGAACCGGGTGCCGGACGCGTCGACGAGGTGGGCGCCCTCGCCGCGTACCGCTTCCGACACGAGGGGCTGCTGACCCTCGGAGTCCGCGCCCAGGAACAGGACCGTCGGGTGGAACTGGACGAACTCCAGGTCGGAGACCTCCGCGCCGGCCCGCAGCGCCAGGGCCACCCCGTCGCCGGTGGAGACCGACGGGTTGGTGGTGGCGGAGAAGACCTGGCCCATGCCGCCGGTGGCGAGGACGACCGCGGGGGCACGGACCGCGCCCACGCCGTCGTGCTGGCCCTCGCCCATGACGTGCAGCGTGACGCCGGCCGTACGGCCTTCGGCGTCGGTGAGGAGGTCCAGGACCAGGGCGTTCTCCACGGTGTGGAGGGCCGCCGAGCGCACGGCCTCGACCAGGGCACGGGAGATCTCGGCGCCCGTGGCATCGCCTCCGGCGTGCGCGATGCGGCGGCGGTGGTGGCCGCCTTCGCGGGTCAGGGCGATGTCGCCGCTCTCCGTCTTGTCGAAGAGCGCTCCGGTCTCGATCAGCCGGCGCACGGCGTCGGGGCCCTCGGTGACCAGGGCCCGTACCGCCGTCTCGTCGCACAGGCCCGCGCCCGCGACGAGGGTGTCGGCCAGGTGCTGTTCCGGGGTGTCGCCCTCGCCAAGGGCCGCGGCGATGCCGCCCTGCGCCCAGCGGGTGGAGCCGTCGTCGAGTCGCGCCTTGGTGACGACGACTGTGGCGAGGCCCGCGGCGGCGCAGCGCAGTGCGGTGGTGAGACCGGCCACGCCCGAGCCGACCACGACGACGTCCGCGTCGATGGCCCAGCCGGGGGCGGGGGCGGTCAGCCGTATTCCGGTCACGTGAGGGCTCCGAAGGTCAGCGGGATGTTGTCGATCAGGCGGGTGGCGCCCACGCGGGCCGCCACGGCGAGGATCGCCTCGCCGTGGTCGCGGTCGTCGGGGATCTCGGTGAAGTCGGCAGGGTCGACGAGGGCGAGATAGTCCACGGCGAGCGGCGGCTGTTCCCTGGACGCGTCGTCCAGGACGAGCCGGGCCGCGGCGCGGACCGCGGCGGGGCCGCCGCTCGGCCGGGCCAGGGCCACCGCCTGGGTGTCGGCGGCCGCGCGGGACTCACCGAGCGCGGCGAGCCCTGCGACCCGGCTCACGCTGGCGGTGGTGGCCGTCGCGCGCTCGTGCAGGGCCTGCTGGGCGGCCAGCCGGTCGCGGGCCGCGAACAGGGCCCGGGGCAGTGCGAGAGCGGTGCGCCGCTCCTCCGTGGAGAGGAAGCGGTTGCGGCTGGAGAGCGCCAGGCCGTCGGGGTCGCGGACGGTGGGGACGCCCGCGATCTCGACGCCGAAGTCGAGGTCGCGCACCATGCGGCGGATCAGCGCCAGCTGCTGGGCGTCCTTCTGCCCGTAGAGCGCCTCGTCGGGGCGGGTGAGGTGGAGCAGCTTGGCGACGACCGTGAGCATGCCGTCGAAGTGCCCGGGGCGTGCGGCGCCTTCGAGGCGCTCGCCCATGGGGCCGGCGGTGATGCGGACCTGGGGTTCGCCCCCCGGGTAGACCTCGTCGACGGAGGGCGCGAAGACCGCGTCCGCGCCCGCCGCGGCGGCGACCGCGAGGTCGGCGTCGAGTGTGCGCGGGTAACGGTCGAGGTCGGCCGCCTCGCCGAACTGGAGCGGGTTCACGAAGACGGTGACCACGACCTGGCCGGCCGGCCCCGCGGTGGAGCGGGCGGTACGGATCAGGGTGGCGTGGCCTTCGTGGAGTGCGCCCATCGTCATGACGACGACGCGCCGTGCCCCGGCAGGGCGGCGCAGGGCGTTCAGTTCGGCCGCGGTGTGCAGGAGGGTGGGAGCGAGGGCCGCCGCGCGTGAATCCTGGGAGTTCATCGGGGCTCCCCCGGGTCGGTGCCTTCGGTGCCGCCCGTGCGGCCGCCGTCGGCCAGGACCCCGAGCAGGTCCTGCGCGAGCTCCGGCTTGAGCATGCCGTGCGCGAGGGCCCGGTCGGCCGTGGCCCGGGCCATCGCGACGTATCCGGCCACCGTCTCAGGGGCGTGCGCGCGCAACTCGCCGATGTGTGCCGCCACCGTGCCCGCGTCACCGCGGGCGACGGGTCCGGTCAGTGCCGCGTCGCCCGAGCGCAGGGCGTTGTCGAGCGCCGCCCCGAGGAGCGGGCCGAGCATCCGGTCGGGGGCGGAGACCCCGGCCTTGGCCAGCAGTTCCATGGCTTCGGCGACCAGCGTGACCATGTGGTTCGCGCCGAGGGCCAGGGCCGCGTGGTAGAGCGGGCGGGATTCCTCCGCGATCCACTCGGGCTCGCCGCCCATCTCGATGACCAGCGCCTCCGCGGCGAGCCTGAGCTCCACGGGGGCGGTGACACCGAACGAGCAGCCCGCGAGCCGCTGGACGTCGACGGAGCTGCCGGTGAACGTCATCGCCGGGTGCAGGGCCAGGGGCAGCGCCCCGGCCCGGCGGGCGGGGTCCAGCACCTTGGTCCCGTACCGGCCCGAGGTGTGGACGATGAGCTGTCCCGGCCGTACGGCACCGGTCTCGGCGAGGCCCTCGACCAGACCGGGCAGCGCGTCGTCGGGGACGGTCAGGAGCACCAGATCGGCGCGCGCCAGCACCTCGGCGGGCGTCACCAGGGGTACGTCGGGGAGCAGCGCTGCCGCCCGGCGCACCGATGCGTCGGAGACGCCCGACACGGCCACCGGGCGGTGCCCGGCGAGCTGGAGCGAGGCGGCGAGGGCGGGGCCGACCCGGCCCGCGCCGACGACGCCGACCGTGAGGCGGGCGGGGCGGTCCCTCGCGTCGAGGGGGTCCTTCGAAGTTGTCGTATTCACGCGGCGACGGCCTTCCGTTCCAGTCCGCGGGGGGTACCGGACGATTTCTCTGCATGCTACGCCAGCGTTTCGCGCCGACTCACGGCCTGTCCACAGCCTGTGGGTAACTCTGCGGCTCCGGCGGAAATCCGGTCGGACGGTGTCAGTGGTCCGGGTAATGATCGTCCCATGACGGACACCGATGGGCAGAAGGAGCGGCAGCGCAGGCTGACCGCGTGGCGGCGGTCGGGGCGGGTCCTGGTCCGGGCGTCCGCGGAGACCACGATCGGCGAGCGGCTGGCCTCGCTGGCGGCAGGCGGGGGCGCCGTCCACGACCTGGACGACTGGACCGATCTGTACGGCGACGGGGTGGTCGGCACGGTCGAGCGACGGGTGGCGGAGCTGCTCGGCACGGAGGCCGCCGCGTTCTTCCCGACCGGGACGATGGCCCAGCAGATCGCGCTGCGCTGCTGGGCGGGGCGGACCGGCAACCCGGCCGTGGCCCTGCACCCGCTCTCCCATCCGGAGGTGCACGAGCGGGGCGCGCTGAGCGCGGTGAGCGGGCTGCGCACGGTGCATCCCACATCCGCTCCGCGACTGCCCACGGCGGACGAGATCCGGGACTTCCCTGAGCCGTTCGGGACGCTGATGCTGGAGCTGCCGCTGCGGGACGCCGGCTTCGTCCTGCCGGAGTGGGAGACGCTGGAGGGCACGGTGGCCGCCGCGCGGGAGCGGGACGCGGTGGTCCATCTGGACGGGGCGCGGATGTGGGAGTGCGGCCCGCACTTCGGGCGCGAGCTCGCCGAGATCGCCGGCCTGGCGGACAGCGTGTACGTGTCGTTCTACAAGTCCCTGGGCGGGCTCTCCGGGGCCGCGCTCGCCGGTCCCGCCGAGCTGGTCGACGAGGCGCGCACGTGGCGCCACCGGTACGGCGGAGACGTCTTCCAGCAGCATCCGGCGGCGCTCTCCGCGCTGCTCGGCCTGGAACAGGAGCTGCCGCGGCTGCCGGCGTACGTGGCACACGCGAAGGTGGTGGCCGGGGCGTTGGCCGAGGGCTTCGAGGAGTCGGCGGTCCCGTGGTTCCGGGTGCATCCGGAACCCCCGCACACCCATCAGTTCCAGGTCTGGCTGCCGTACGGCGAGGGCGTGCTGAACGAGGCGTCGGTGCGGCAGGCGGAGGAGGCGGGGACGGTCCTGTTCCGCCGCTGGTTCACAGGGCCCTCGACACCGCCCGGTGTCTCGTTCACGGAGGTCACGGTGGCCGCGGAGGGGCTGGAGTGGACCGCGCAGGACGTACGGGGTGCGGTGGCGGAGTTCGTCGAGCGGCTGGGATAGGCGGGGCGCGCGGGTCCGGGGCGTCCGGTGCCGGTTCGTCCTCAGTCGCCGGGCGGGCGGGAAGGGCGGTCCGTGCCTCCGGGCCAGGGGAACCACCGGACGGGTTCCGTCCTCGCGCGCCGGACGGTCCGGAAGGGCGGCGGCGGGGGCGGTTCCCCGTGCTGCGCCGCGCGGTAGCTGTCGAGCATGTGCTGCTGAATGGCGTCCATGTCTCCAGGGTGAGCCGGTCGCGACCGGCTCGCGCGTGGATTGACGAGCACCGTCAAATGGCGCGTGGCCCCGTCCCCGTACCCCCCACTATGGAGGGGTGAGCGTGAACATCGACATCGCGGGACTGCCCGCCGACCGCATCGTCTTCGAGACCTCCCCCCTCGCCGAGCTGGGGCTGGCTCTGCATGCGCTCTCCGAGCCCGGTCACCATCCGGGCCTGCACGGCTGGGCGACCGCGACCGCCGCCTCCCTGGAGCCCGGTCTCGCGGACCGGCTCCACGAGGCGGAGTTCCTCTGGCGCAACACCTTCTCGGACGTCTTCATGCCGTTCGCCGGGGTCCGCGGCGGTGACGGCAGGACCGGGGCCACCCTCGCCGAGGACCTGGACATCCTCGACACCATGGACGACGAGCGCTTCGTCGCCGCCGCCCTGGAATTCACCTGCGCCAGCCACTACGGCACCGGCGCGCCGTCCCCGCTGGCCGACGCCACGATGCGGAGCCGCGCGCTGGACCTCGCCGCCGCACGAGGCCCGCAGCAGGCGGAGTTCACCCAGCAGCTGCTCGCCGACCCGGCGTCCGTACGCAGGTGGGTCCGGCGCCTCTTCGAGGACTGCGATCAGGCGTTCTTCGCGGACACCTGGCGGCGGGTGCAGGTCCAGCTCGTCGCCGACGCCCGGCACAAGACGGAGCTCCTGCGGCGCAAGGGGCTCGACGAGGCGGTGCGTGCGGTCTCCGCCGCCCTTTCGCTGAACGAGGACGAGACCCGGATCAGCGTCGACAAGCTCACCGAGGGCCGGACCAACGCCGCCGACCCGGCCGTCGGCCCCGGGCTCACGCTCATACCGACCTCGTTCGGCTGGCCGCACCTGATGGTGCTGCACGCTCCGGGCTGGCGGCCGGTGATCCACTACCCGGTGCACCGCCCCGAACTGCCCTCCCCCGCCTCCGTCGAACTGCTCCAGCTGCGGATGGAGGCGCTGGCGCATCCGATGCGGATGCGCCTGTGCCGCAACCTCGCCCGTTCCCCGTACACCACCGGCGAACTCGCCGACTCGCACGGGATCACGGCCCCCGAGGTCTCCCGCCACCTCTCGGTACTGAAGAAGGCCGGTCTCGTCACCACCCGGCGGCGCGGCCGCTATGTCCTGCACCAGCTGGACCTGACGGTGGTGACCCGGCTCGGCAGCGACTTCCTGGAGGGGGTCCTGCGCTGAGCGGCTGGGCGGAGGGGCCCTGAGCCGAGGCGACGGGCGGTCCGAGCGGTCAGCCCGCTCCGCCGCCGGCCCGTACCAGGCCCGTCTCGTACGCGAGGACGACGACCTGCACCCTGTCGCGCAGATTGAGCTTCGTCAGGATGCGGCCGACGTGCGTCTTCACGGTCGCCTCGGACAGCACGAGCCGCGCCGCGATCTCGCCGTTCGACAGCCCCTGCGCGACCAGCATCATCACTTCGCGTTCCCGCTCGGTGAGCTTCTCGATGTGCTTGTGGCTGGGGTCCTTGCCGCTGCTGGGCAGCATCGAGGAGAAACGGTCCAGCAGCCGACGGGTGGTGGACGGCGCGACGACCGCGTCACCACTGTGCACGGCGCGGATCGCGGCGAGCAGCTCGCCGGGCGGCACGTCCTTGAGCATGAAGCCGCTGGCCCCCGCCTTCAGCCCGGAGAAGGCGTACTCGTCCAGGTCGAACGTGGTCAGGATCAGCACCTTGGGCGGATCGGTCTGCGCACAGATGCGCCGGGTCGCCTCGACACCGTCCAGCCTCGGCATACGCACGTCCATCAGCACCACGTCGACGGCGGTGGCGCGCAGCACCTCGATCGCCTCGGCGCCGTCACCGGCCTCGGCGACGACCTCCATGTCCGGCTGGGCGGCGAGCACCATCCGGAAGCCGGTGCGCAGCAGCACCTGGTCGTCGACGAGCATCACGCGGATCGCCATGAGGGGTCCTGTTCTCCTGGTCAGAGGGGATGGGGCGGTCTTTCAGCACAGGGTCTAGTGGCCGGGTTTCAGCGGCAGCAGGGCGCTGATCCGGAATCCGCCGCCGGGACGCGGTCCCGCGTCCAGCGTGCCGCCGACCATGCCGACCCGCTCCCGCATACCGATCATGCCGTGGCCGGCTCCGTCGGCACCGCCGTCCTCGTACAGCTCGTGCGCGGCTCCCCGGCCGTCGTCCTCGACGAGGAGACCGAGGCCGTCGTCGAAGTAGACCAGCCGCACGCTGGCACCCGCGTCCGGGCCGCCGTGTTTGCGGGTGTTGGTGAGGGCTTCCTGCACGATGCGGTACGCGGTCAGCTCCACCCCGCTGGGCAGCGGGCGCGCGGTGCCCTCGACCTTGAAGTCCACCGCCAGACCGGTCTGGCGGACCTGCTCGATCAGGTCCTCGATCTGTCCGACGTCGGGCTGCGGTACGTACTCCCCGCTCTCCGGGGCGTCACCGGTGCGCAGCACCCCGAGCAGCCTGCGCATCTCGGCGAGCGCCTGGCGGCCGGTGCTCGAAATGGTCTCCAGCGCCTGCCTCGCCTGGTCCGGGGCCGCGTCCATGACGTACGCGGCGCCATCGGCCTGCACCACCATCACGGAGACGTTGTGGGCGACCACGTCGTGCAGTTCGCGGGCGATCCGGGCGCGCTCGGCGGCCACCGCGACCTTCGACTGCGCCTCGCGTTCCCGTTCCAGCCGGGCGGCGCGCTCCTCCAGCTGGTCGAAGTAGGCCCTGCGGGTCCGCATCGAGTCGCCGAGCACCCAGGCGAGTACGAACGGGACCGTCATGACGATCACGACGAAGACGGCCTGTGCCCAGTGCTCCTGAGCGCCCTCGGGCCAGCGGAGCTGCGAGATGCCGGCCGCGACGAGGCTGCATGCCAGCGCGAGCCGGGACGCCCAGCGTTCCCCGACGGTGGCCACGGTGTACGTGATCACGAGCAGGGCGAAGTCCGCGATGCCCGGCCTGACGTCCACCGCCAGCTGTACGAGGCCCATCGCGACGGCGAGCAGCAGCATCTTCTCGGGTGCGCGCCGGCGCAGTGCGACGACCGTGCACAGGCCGAGCGTGACCGGCACAGCCAGCGCGGCCTCGCGGCCGCCGCCGTACTGCCCGGCCACGATCGACACGCCGGAGAGCCCGAGGAGGAAGACAGCCCAGAAGCTGTCGACGCCCGTCGGGTGTCTGCGGATGAAGTCGTAGAGGCGCTGCACGTAACCCAGCGTAGGGATAGCAGATCGGTGCCCGGGTCAGCCGGAGGGCCGATCCAGGTCCTGGGACCGTACTCCCCAAGGTGGAGACTTGCCTACGTGACGGATGACTGGTGCGGTTGGCGGGAAGCGGCTGAGACCGCTTTGTACGGGGACGAGGGCTTTTACCGGAGACCGGAAGGGCCCGCGGGACATTTCCGCACGTCGGTGCACGCCTCCGCGCTGTTCGCCGCCGCCGTCGCCCGGCTGCTGGCCGGGACCGCGCGGGAACTGGACACGGACGAGGTCTCCCTGGTGGACATGGGCGCGGGGCGGGGCGAGCTGCTGACGGGGGTGCTGGCCGCGGTGCCCGCCGGGTTGAAGGTGCGGGCGTACGCGGTGGAGATCGCCGTGCGCCCGCCCGGCCTCGATCCGCGGATCGAGTGGTGCGCCGAGCCTCCGCAGGGGGTCAGCGGGCTGCTCTTCGCCAACGAGTGGCTGGACAACGTCCCCACGGACATCGCGGAGGCCGACGCCGACGGGTTGGCGCGCCAAGTCCTCGTCCGGCGGGCGGACGGTGCGGAGCGGCTGGGCGACCCGGTGAGCGGCGCGGACGCGGAGTGGCTGCGGCGCTGGTGGCCGCTGACCGGTCCCGGCGACCGCGCGGAGATCGGCCGGCCGCGCGACGAGGCGTGGGCGCGGGCGGTCGCGTCGCTGGCCGGGGGCCTGGCGGTGGCGGTCGACTACGCGCACGTACGGGAGGCGAGGCCGCCGTTCGGAACACTGACCGGTTTCCGGGCGGGCCGCGAGGTGCGTCCGGTGCCGGACGGCGGCTGCGACCTCACGTCCCATGTGGCGCTGGACGCGTGCGCGGAGGCGGGGAGCGCCGTGTCGGGCGTACCGGCAGAGGTGCGTGACCAGCGTGCGTCGCTCCGGGAGCTGGGCGTGAGCGGTGAGCGGCCGCCGCTCTCCCTGGCGTCGTCCGACCCTGCCGGATACGTCCGGGCGCTCTCCGCGTCGGGCGAGGCGGCGGAGCTCACGGCGCGGGGCGGACTGGGCGATTTCGGCTGGCTGTCGCAGCGGGTGCGGCCGCCGTTCGCCCCCGCCGGCGCCTGACGAGCGGGGTCCTGGGTGATCCCCCGGGCGACCGGGGGATACTGTCCGGCATGACGGAGACGACGGTCGGCATCGGCGGCGCGGCAGAGAGCACCGACATGGTGCTCAACATCGGCCCCCAGCATCCCTCGACCCACGGAGTGCTCCGCCTGCGGCTCGTCCTCGACGGCGAGCGCATCCAGCACGCCGAGCCGGTCATCGGCTATATGCACCGGGGCGCCGAGAAGCTGTTCGAGGCCCGCGACTACCGGCAGATCGTGATGCTCGCCAACCGCCACGACTGGCTGTCGGCGTTCTCCAACGAGCTGGGCGTCGTCATGGCCGTCGAGCGCATGCTCGGCATGGAGGTTCCCGAGCGCGCCGTGTGGACGCGGACCCTGCTCGCCGAACTGAACCGGGTCCTGAACCACCTGATGTTCCTCGGTTCCTACCCTCTCGAACTGGGCGGGATCACCCCGATGTTCCACGCGTTCCGGGAGCGCGAGGAACTCCAGGCCGTGATGGAGGAAGTCTCCGGCGGCCGGATGCACTACATGTTCAACCGGGTCGGCGGGCTCAAGGAGGACCTTCCCGCGGGCTGGCTCGGCCGCGCGCGGGACGCGATCGCCTCGGTCCGGTCCCGGATGGACGTGTACGACAAGCTGGTGCTGGGCAACGAGATCTTCCGGGCCCGTACCCGCGGGGTGGGTGTGCTCTCCGCCGAGGCCGTACACGCGTACGGGGTGTCCGGGCCGATCGCCCGCGCCTCCGGGGTCGACTTCGACCTGCGGCGCGACGAGCCGTATCTCGCGTACGGAGAGCTTCAGAACACGCTCAAGGTCGTCACAGCCACCGAGGGCGACTGCCTGGCACGGTTCGAGTGCCTGCTGGGTCAGTCGCACAACGCGCTCGATCTCGCGGATGCCTGCCTGGACCGGATGGCCGACCTGGCGCCGGGGCCGATCAACCAGCGGCTGCCCAAGGTGCTGAAGGCGCCCGAGGGCCACACCTACGCGTGGACCGAGAACCCGCTCGGCATCAACGGCTACTACCTGGTGTCCAGGGGCGAGAAGACCCCGTACCGGCTGAAGCTCCGCTCCGCCTCGTTCAACAACATCCAGGCCCTCACCGAGCTGCTGCCCGGCACCCTGGTCGCCGACATGGTGGCCATCCTGGGCTCGCTCTTCTTCGTCGTCGGCGACATCGACAAGTAGCCGCCCCGCGGGAGCTCCCCGCGGGGCGGGCTTCTACGAGGAGATGGCGCTGCGCAGCCCGGCGACGTCCAGCTGCTCGGTCTCGTCGTGCGCGGTGAGGTCGATGACCTTGCCCACGGCCCGGTTCTCCGCCGCGCCCGTCCGGTGGGCGGCGAGGGCTTCCTCGCCCACCACGTCGGCCAGGTCCTCGTTCTGCACGGCCTCGATCGCGGCGTTCGTCTTCTGCGTACCGAAGAAGTCGAAGCTGCCCTGCGGGACGAGGTGCCGGCGCGCGGCCGCGTACGGAACGACGGCCGAAGCCGCCGGGATCGGGCGCGGCGCGGGCACGGGCCGGGGTACGGGCGAGAGCTGCGGGGCAGGCGGGGCGGCCGACGGGCGGCGGTGCTGGTGATCGCCCGCCCCGGCGGCCGCCGCGTGCTTCCCCTTCGGGCCGTCCGCCTCCGCGTCCCGGGTCCGGGCCCGCTCCGCGAGGTCGCGCTGCCTGGCCTGCTCGGCGGTGCGGCGCGCCTCCTGGAGTGCGGCGTTGCGTGTGAGGTCCCGCAGCGCCTGGGCGGCACGGAGGTACGCGGCAGGGGTGGGCGTGGAACGGGCGGCGGGCAACTCCCGGGGCGCGGAGCCCACTTCGAGCGCCAGCTGCCTGCGGCCCTCCAGCGCGGTGGCCCGCTCGGTCTCGGCGTTCGCGTACCGGCGCAGCAGCGCGGCGTGTTCGCCCCGCAGACCGGCGAGCTCCACGCGCTTGCGGCGCAGCTTCGTCTCCAGCCGGGTGCGCAGTTCCCTCGATTCCTCGAGGTCGGCCTCGAGCTCGGCTATGCGCTCCTCGGTCTTCCACTCGTCGCTGGCGCGGGCGCGCGTCAGTTCCGCGACGCGCAGTCCCGCGGCCCGGTCCCAGCTGCGCATCAGATACGCGCCGGAGAGAGCGGCTGCCGCGGTGGCGGCCACCAGACCGCGCAGGGCGAGAGGCTCGGCGAGCAGCCAGGCGCCGGCGGCACAGACGACCGACACTCCGGCCACCAGGGAAGGCGGCAGGATTCTGTGCAGGGGTGGCGAATGGCGGTGACGTCCACGTGGCATGGCTCGAAATTTACCGTGCGTACGGGTTACTTGGGAGACCGCCCGGCAATCTGTTCCCCGCCGGTTACCTGACGGCCTCCCCAAGCACCCGAATCATCGCTCTCTACTTCTTGAGCAAGCCTTTCGCCCGGAGATACTCCTTGGCCACATCGGCGGGCTTGGCGCGCTCGGCGTCGACCTTGCGGTTCAGTTCCGCGAGGTCCTGCGTGGTGAGTGCCCCGGTGAGCTTCCCGAGCGCATCGGCAATGTCCTGGGCGCCGGCGTCCTTGGCATTGAGCACCGGCAGGACGTTGTCGGCGTTCTGGAGCTTCTTGTCGTCCTCCAGGAACACCAGGCCGTAACTGTCCAGCACCGCGTCGGTGGTGGTCGTCAGGACGAGCTGGTCCTTGCCGTCCTTGACGGCCTGCTTCGACTGCGGAGTGCCGACACCCTTGGGGTCGATACCGATGACATCAATCCCGTACGTCTTCTTCAGCCCCGGTGCGCAGAACGGCCGGACCTCGCACTCGTCACCGGCGGCGATCTTCACCTTGATCTTCGACCTGCCGAGGTCCGAAAGAGTGCTGAGCTTGTTCTTCTCGGCGAATTCCTTCGTCACGGCGAAGGCGTTCTGGTCGACGGCGTCGCCCGGCGGGAGCACCTTCAGGCCGAGCGGAGTGGCGAGCTTCTCCAGGGCGGCGACCGTGGCGGCGGCATCTCCGGAGGCGACGGGCTTCTTCTCCGCCTCGCTCGCCCCGTTCACCTTGGCGTTGAGGAATTCGGCGATCGTCGCCGCGTATTCCGGTACGACGTCGATCTCACCCTTCTCCAGGGAGGGTTCGTACAGCTCACGGTTCTTCACGGTGGTGATCGAGGTGCTGTATCCGGCGTCGCCGAGAATCTGTGCGTACAGCTCGGCGAGCACCTTGGACTCGGTGAACGAAGCGGCACCCACGACGAGCGAGCCCTTCTTGGAGCCCGAGCCCGACGCGGTGCCCGAACCGCTCTTCTCCTTCTCAAGGCTGCCGCCGCACGCGGCGAGCGACCCGGCCAGCGCGACCGTTCCGATGACCGCACCCGCTATGCGCGAGGTCCTGCTCATGATGTTCTCCGTCCACAGCGAAAAGGTGACAAACAGCTGCACCGCGTCAGGCGCTCCGCCGGCGGCGCAGGGGGGACAGCAGCCGGTCCAGCGCCATCAGCGTCCCCTCGACCACCAGGGCGAGCCCGGCGACCAGCACCGCGCCCGCGAAGACCTGCGCGGTGTCGTACGTGTTGAATCCGGCGGTGATGATCCGGCCCAGGCCGCCCAGTCCGACCATCGCCGCGATGGAGGCGGTGGCCACCACCTGGACGGCGGCGGAGCGGAGCCCGGTCATGATCAGGGGGTAGGCGAGCGGGAGCTCGACCCGTGCGAAGAGCTGCGGGCCGGACATCCCCATGCCTCTGGCCGCCTCGACGACCGAGCGGTCGACCTCCGTCATCCCGACGTAGGCGTTGGTGAGGAGCGGCGGCACCGCGAACAGCACCAGCGCGATGATCGTGGGCCAGTAGCCGGAGTTGCGCAGCGGCGTGAGCATGAAGAGGGCCAGCACCGCGAAGACCGGCACGGCGCGCCCCACGTTGGAGATGTTGACCGCGAGCGCACCCCCCTTGCCCAGGTGTCCCAGATACAGCGCGAGCGGCAGGGCGATCGCGCAGGCCAGTGCGAGCGCCACCCCGCTGACGTACAGATGCTCAGCGAGCCGGTGCGCCGCCCCGCCCTCCCCGGACCAGTTGGACCCGGTGATGAGCCAGGTCCAGGCGTCGCCGATGACTCCCACGGGTCAGCCCGCCTCCACCTTCGCGACCAGGGCCCCGCCCCTGGGGCCTGTCGTCGCGCGTATTCGGGTCCAGGGCGTGAGCAGTCGCTGCACGCCGAGCAGCAGCAGGTCGGCGGCGACCGCGAGCAGTACGCAGAGCACCGAAGCGGTCAGCACCTGGGCCTTGAAGAGGCTCGGCAGCGCGTCCTCGATGAGATTGCCGAGACCGCCCTTGCCGACGAGCGAGCCCACGGTAGTCAGCGCGACCGTCGACACCGTGGCTATCCGCAGACCGGCCATCAAGGCGGGAAGCGCGAGGGGCAGTTCGACCTCCCACAACAGCCGCGCCGGGCCGTATCCCAGGCCCTTCGCGGCGTCCTTCGCCTCCTGGGGCACCGCTTCCAGGCCCGCCAGGATGTTCCGTACGAGAATGGTCAGCGAGTAGAGCACCAGGCCGGTGACGACCAGGGCCGCCGACAGTCCGAACAGCGGCAGCAGCAGCGAGAACATCGCCAGCGACGGCACGGTGTACAGCACCGTCGTCAGCCCCAGCACCGGTCCCGCGAAGTGCCGGCCGCGGCGGGCCAGGAGCGCCAGCGGAAAGGCCACGGCCAGCCCGATCAGCACCGATACAGCGGTGATCCAGATGTGCTGGACGGTCGCATCGGTCAACTCCTGGCTGCGGGAACGCAGATACTCGCCGCAGATCCAGTCGTTCGCCACGAGGCAGTTCTCTCCGGCCACCCGTCCCACCCCCCTGATTCACCGTCGCGCTTCTCGTACCGAACTGATGTCTGGCGACCCTATCCTCGACCACTGACAATCGCCGAGGCCGTCGCATTCCGGCAACACGGCCTTCACAGAACGCGCGTCACAATGGGGAACCATGATCCGTTTCGAGCACGTCACCAAGCGGTACGCCGACGGCACCACCGCCGTCGACGACCTTTCCTTCGAGGTCGGCGAGGGTGAACTGGTCACGCTCGTCGGACCTTCCGGCTGCGGCAAGACGACCACCATGAAGATGGTGAACCGGCTGATCGAACCGACCGAGGGACGGATATTCCTCGACGGGGACGACATATCCGCCATCGACCCCGTCCAACTCCGGCGCCGCATCGGCTATGTGATCCAGCAGGTCGGCCTCTTCCCGCACCGCACCGTGCTGGAGAACACCGCCACCGTCCCCCATCTCCTCGGCTGGAAACGCGGAAAGGGGCGCGAGCGCGCGGCCGAACTCCTCGATCTCGTCGGACTCGATCCTTCCGTTTATGGTGACCGCTATCCGGAACAACTGTCCGGTGGTCAGCGTCAACGCGTGGGCGTGGCCCGCGCCTTGGCCGCGGACCCGCCCGTACTGCTGATGGACGAACCATTCGGCGCGGTCGACCCCGTCGTACGGGAACGTCTTCAGAACGAATTCCTGAAGCTCCAGGACCAGGTCCGCAAAACCATCCTCTTCGTCACCCACGACATCGAGGAAGCCGTCCGGCTCGGTGACCGGATCGCCGTGTACGGGCAGGGCCGCATCGACCAGTTCGACTCCCCCGCCACCGTCCTCGGCGCCCCCGCGACCCCGTACGTCGCGGACTTCGTCGGCGCCGACCGCGGTCTGAAGCGGCTCTCCGTCACGCCCATCGAGGAGAGCGACCTGGACCAGCCGCCCGTCGTCCACCTCGACGACCCCGTGGCGAAGGCGACCGAGCGGCTGCGGGCCGAGGGCGCGCGCTGGGCCGTGGTGCTCGACGGGGACGACAATCTGCACGGCTGGATTCCGGCGGGCGACGCCGCCTCGGCCGCCTCCTCGGGCACCGTGCGCGAGCACGCCCGCCGAATGGAGGCATGGCTCCCCCTCGGCGCGCCGCTCAAGCAGGCGTTCGCCACGATGCTCCAGCACGACGCGGGCTGGATCGCGGTGATAGACGAGGAGAGCGCAGGACGCTTCCTCGGTGTCCTCACCCCCGCCCGCCTCCACGAGGCTCTGCGCCGCTCGATCGACGCGGACGCCCAGGACGTACCGCGCGCGACGGTCGCGGTGGAGACCGTGGCGAGCGTGACGACGGCGGCCCCGTGACCGCACGGGCGCGCTCCCGCCGCGCCCGGAGCGCACGCACCGTGCGGCGCTACGGGCCTCCCGGCGGGCCTACGCTGGGCGTATGAGTACGTTGCGCGGACGCGGCACGGTGCAGGACCTGCCGGAGTGGGACCGCTGTGCGGTCATGGGGGTCGTCAATGTGACGCCCGACTCCTTCTCCGACGGAGGCCGGTGGTTCGACACCACGGCCGCGATCAAGCACGGCCTCGTGCTGGCCGGCGAGGGCGCCGACCTGATCGATGTCGGCGGCGAGTCGACGCGCCCGGGTGCCAGCCGGGTGGACGAGTCGGAGGAGCTGCGGCGCGTGGTCCCGGTCGTGCGGGGCCTGGCCTCCGAGGGGGTCACGGTCTCCGTCGACACCATGCGGGCCCGCGTCGCCGAGCAGGCCGTCGCCGCCGGCGCGGCGCTCGTCAACGACGTGAGCGGCGGCCTCGCCGACCCGGACATGGTCCCGGTCGTCGCCGCCGCGGACATCCCGTTCGTCGTCATGCACTGGCGCGGCTTCAGCGAGTCCATGAACAGCAGGGCCGTGTACGACGACGTCGTCGCCGAAGTCGTCGCGGAACTGCGCACACGCATGGAAGCCGTGATCGCGGGCGGAGTGTCCCCCAAACGGATCGTGATCGATCCCGGTCTCGGATTCGCCAAGGACGCCTCCCACGACCTCTCGCTCGTCGCCCACCTCGACGAGCTGCGCACTCTGGGCCGCCCGCTGCTCGTGGCCGCCTCCCGCAAGCGGTTCCTCGGCCACGTCCTGGCGGGCGAGGGCGCCGCCCCACCGCCCGCCCGCGAGCGCGACGCCGCGACGGCCGCGATCTCCGCCCTGTCCGCCCAGGCGGGCGCGTGGGCGGTACGGGTGCACGAGGTAAGGGCCACCGCCGACGCCGTACGGGTCGCCCGCGCCATCGAGGGAGCGGCGTGAGCGGGCCGCGCGACGAGCACGCGGAGGCGGCCGCCGACATCGAGGCCGTGGAGCAGGCCAACACCGCCTTCTACGAGGCGATGGAGCGCGGTGACTTCGACACGCTCTCCGGCCTCTGGCTGCCCGGCGAGGACCTCACGATCTCCTGCGTCCACCCCGGGTGGCCGGTGCTCACCGGGCGCGGCGAGGTGCTGCGCAGCTACGCGCTGATCATGGCGAACACGGAGTACATCCAGTTCTTCCTGACCGATGTCGGCGTCTCCATGACCGGCGACACGGCCCTCGTGACCTGCACCGAGAACATCCTCAGCGGCGGCCCGGCCGAGGAGGGCAACGCGCTCGGACCGCTCGTCGGCCAGCTCGTCGTCGCGACCAACGTGTTCCGCCGCACTTCCGATGGCTGGAAGCTGTGGTCCCACCACGGTTCGCCGGTACTGGCCGAAACCGGTGAGCAAGAGGACGAGGACACACCCTCCTGAGTGGGTACGCCTTCGTTATGGGTTGGGTTCCCGGGCCCCGGGGTATGGGCGGCTACCAACCCTCCGGGGTCCTGTCCAGAGCCCCGCGGGCGAGCGCTGTCGGTGCTCGCAGGTAGATTCGGAAGAGGGCACTTCGCCGCCCGCACGCAGCCGGGTGTCCCTACGACCAACAACAGCAGGAGTGATTCGCGTGGATCGTGTCGCGCTGCGCGGCCTCAAGGCCCGTGGGCACCATGGTGTGTTTCCCAAGGAGCGGGAAGAGGGCCAGACGTTCATCGTCGACCTGGTGCTCGGTCTGGACACCCGTCCCGCGGCGGCCACCGATGACCTGACGAAGACCGTGCACTACGGCGTGGTCGCGGAGGAGGTCGTCGACGTGGTCAAGGGCGAGCCGGTCGATCTGATCGAGACCCTCGCGGAACGCATCGCCCAGCAGTGCCTCAAGCACGAGGGCGTCCAGGAGGTCGAGGTGGTCGTCCACAAACCGGACGCCCCGATCACCGTCCCGTTCGATGACGTGACCATCACCATCACCCGGAGCCGAGCATGACTGCATTTTCCACCGAGGGGCAGAGCGACCCGACCGTACAGCCGGTTCCCGCCGCCGTGGTCGAGCAGGTGGATGCCGCGGACATCACGCTTTCCAACCCCAAACGGGCCGTGATCTCCCTGGGCTCCAACCTCGGCAACCGCCTGGAGACCCTCCAGGGCGCCATCGACGCGCTGGAAGACACCCCCGGCCTCCGGGTCAAGGCGGTCTCCCCGGTGTACGAGACGGAGCCCTGGGGCGTCGCTCCCGGCTCCCAGCCCTCGTACTTCAACGCGGTGATCGTCGTGAAGACGACACTGCCCCCGTCCTCCCTGCTGGAGCGCGGCCAGGCCATCGAGGAAGCCTTCGACCGGGTCCGCGAGGAGCGCTGGGGTCCGCGCACCATCGACGTCGACATCGTCGCGTACGCCGATGTGGTCTCCGACGACCCGCAGCTCACCCTGCCTCACCCCCGTGCCCGTGAGCGCGCCTTCGTGCTCGCCCCCTGGCGCGACGTGGACCCCGAGGCCGAGCTGCCGGGCGCCGGTGCGGTCGCCGACCTGCTCACCGGAATCGGGGAAGCCGGCGTCCTCGCCCGGGCCGACCTGGAACTCCGTCTGCCCGAGTAGTCGTTAGGCTCGACGAACACCCATACAGGCAATCCACGGACATCCGGCGGCGAAGGGCGGCTCTCTCGGTGAAGCAACTACGGCTCGGGGTACTGGCCGGACTCTTCGCCGCCGCCGGCGTGCTGTCCTGGGGTGCGGCCCGTCTATGGGACTCCCTGGGGACCCTGCCGAGCGTCCCTCTCGCGGCCCCGGTGGTCCTGGCGGCCATCGCCGTGGTCCTGCTCGCGACGGCACTCTCCATCCGCACCCGTCTGCGGGCCCAGCGGGAGCGACGGCCGGGCGCGAAGGGCGTCGAGCCGCTGATGGCGGCCCGCGCGGTCGTCTTCGGCCAGGCCAGCGCCCTCGTCACCGCTCTGGTCGCCGGCATGTACGGCGGCACGGGCGTCTTCCTGCTCGGCTCGCTCGACATCCCGCCCCGCCGCGAACAGGCCATCTACGCCGGCTTCGCGGTTCTGGCGGGCATCGCGGTCATCGCCGCCGCCCTGTTCCTGGAGCGCGTCTGCAAGCTCCCGGAGGACAAGGACGACGGCGACCGGAGCGCGGCGTCCGCCTAGGCGGACGCCTCTCGGACGGCGTCAGCGGGCCATGATGAGGCTCATGGCCTCGGCACGCGTAGCGGGATCACGGAGCTGGCCGCGGACGGCCGAGGTGATCGTCTTCGCGCCCGGCTTGCGGATGCCCCGCATCGACATGCACATGTGCTCGCACTCGATCACGACGATGACCCCCCGCGGCTCCAGGATCTCCATCAGCGAGTCGGCGATCTGCGTGGTCAGCCGCTCCTGGACCTGCGGACGCCTCGCGTAGACGTCGACCAGCCGGGCCAGCTTCGAGAGCCCGGTGATCTTGCCGGTGGTCGCCGGGATGTAGCCGACGTGCGCGACACCCCTGAACGGCACCAGGTGGTGCTCACATGTGCTGAACACCTCGATGTCCTTCACCAGCACCATCTCGTCGTGGCCGATATCGAACGTCGTCGTCAGGACGTCCTCGGGCTCCTGGTACAGCCCGGCGAATATCTCCTTGTACGCACGCGCCACCCGGCCCGGCGTCTCGCGCAGGCCCTCACGGTCCGGGTCCTCCCCGACCGCGATGAGCAGTTCGCGCACGGCGGCCTCGGCCCGCTTCTCGTCGAACTCACCGATCGTGCCTTCGCCGTCCAGCGTCACCGGGTCGGTCATCTGTCCTCGTTCCTCGTGCTGTCGCGTGTGCGTGCTCGCGCAAACCTCGCAGGCATACGAAAAGCCGCGCCCCCACAGGCTAAAACCTGGGGGGCGCGGCATCCATTCCGGGCCCGGCGGGGCCCTCGTGACGGGGGACACACCGGTGTCGGTACGGGGTCTAGCTCTCCGGACGCTCCTCGGGAATCGACTCCGTCGCCGGGGCGATGTCCTTCGGGGCGATCTCCGCCGGGGTGGCCGAACCATTGGCGGTGGTGACGCCGTTGGTGAGGGCCAGCTCCTTGGGAGAGAGGACCGGCGGCCGCGTCGACGGCGTGCGTCGCGAGGAACCGGTCCAGGCCGGGCGGGCCGGACGCTTGACGATCGGGGCGAAGATCTCGGCGATCTGCTCCTTGCCGAGGGTCTCCTTCTCGAGGAGTTCGAGGACCAGGGCGTCGAGGATGTCGCGGTTCTCGACGAGAATTTCCCACGCCTCGTTGTGCGCGGTCTCGATGAGCTTCTTGACCTCTTCGTCGACCAGCGCGGCGACCTCTTCCGAGTAGTCGCGCTGGTGGCCCATCTCGCGGCCGACGAACGGCTCGGTGTTGTCGCCACCGAACTTGATCGCGCCGAGCCGCTCCGTCATGCCGTACTGCGTGACCATCGCGCGGGCCGTCGCACTGGCCTTCTCGATGTCGTTCGCAGCGCCGGTGGTCGGGTCGTGGAAGACCAGCTCCTCGGCCGCGCGCCCGCCCAGCATGTACGCGAGCTGGTCGAGCATCTCGTTGCGCGTCGTGGAGTACTTGTCCTCTTCCGGGAGCACCATCGTGTAACCGAGGGCGCGGCCGCGGGAGAGGATCGTGATCTTGTGGACCGGGTCCGACTGGGGGGAAGCCGCCGCGACCAGGGCGTGTCCGCCCTCGTGGTACGCGGTGATCTTCTTTTCCTTCTCGGACATGATCCGGGTCCGCTTCTGCGGACCCGCCACGACGCGGTCGATGGCCTCGTCGAGCATGGCGTTGTCGATCAGCTTCCGGTTGCTGCGCGCCGTGAGGAGCGCCGCTTCGTTCAGCACGTTCGCCAAGTCGGCACCGGTGAAGCCGGGGGTACGGCGGGCGACGGCGTTGAGATCGACGTCGTCCGTTACCGGCTTGCCCTTCTTGTGCACCTTCAGGATTTCGAGACGGCCCAGCATGTCGGGACGGTCGACCGCGATCTGCCGGTCGAAGCGTCCCGGGCGCAGCAGCGCCGGGTCGAGGATGTCCGGCCGGTTCGTGGCGGCGATCAGGATCACGCCGCCCTTCACGTCGAAGCCGTCCATCTCGACGAGCAGCTGGTTGAGTGTCTGCTCGCGCTCGTCGTGACCGCCGCCCATGCCGGCACCGCGGTGGCGGCCGACAGCGTCGATCTCGTCGACGAAGACGATCGCCGGAGCGTTCGCCTTGGCCTGCTCGAAGAGGTCACGCACTCGGGAGGCACCGACACCGACGAACATCTCGACGAAGTCGGAACCGGAGATCGAGTAGAACGGGACGCCCGCCTCGCCGGCGACCGCGCGGGCCAGCAGCGTCTTGCCCGTACCGGGAGGCCCGTACAGCAGGACGCCCTTGGGGATCTTGGCGCCGACGGCCTGGAACTTCGCCGGCTCCTGGAGGAACTCCTTGATCTCGTGGAGCTCCTCGACGGCCTCGTCCGACCCCGCCACGTCGGCGAACGTCGTCTTCGGCGTGTCCTTGGTGATCAGCTTCGCCTTGGACTTGCCGAACTGCATGACCTTGGAACCGCCGCCCTGCATCTGATTCATCAGAAACAGGAAGACGACCACGATCAGAACGAACGGCAGCAGCGAGAGGAGGATCGAGACGAACGGGGACTGCTTCGACGGCGAGACGGTGTAACCCTTCTCGATGTCACCGCTCTCGAACTTCTGCTGCAGGGTGTCCGCCAGCTCGACGCCCTGGTTGCCGATGTAGCTCGCCTGGAACTTGCTGCCGGACTCGCCTTCGAGCTTCTGGCCGTCCTTCAGCTCAATCTTGAGAATCTGTTCGTCACCAGTGGTGAGCTTGGCCTGCTCCACCTGGTTCTTACTGATCGCCTGGATCACTTCGCCGGTGTCTACCGTCTTGTAGCCGCCCGACGAGCCGACGACCTGCATCAACACGACCACGGCGAGGACGGCCAGCACGATCCACATGACCGGCCCACGGAAGTATCGCTTCACGTCCATCCATACGGAGCGAAGTCGCCCCGTCCCTCCTGCCCGTAGGTAAATGCTGCTGTGAGAAAAGACTGTTCTTCGGACGGTACCCCAGCATTGTCACCCGCGACCGCCGGGGACGTCTGACAAATCCCGCCTTCGAAGCTCCAACGGCGGGAAGCCGTTCAGGGTTCCCCGCCGCCCTGCCGGGTTGGGCGGGCGGCCGGGCAGGGCGGGCGGCCGGGCGTCAGCCGCCGTAGACGTGCGGGGCCAGGGTGCCGACGAAGGGGAGGTTGCGGTACTTCTCCGCGTAGTCCAGCCCGTAGCCGACGACGAACTCGTTGGGGATGTCGAAGCCGATCCACTTCACGTCGATGGCGACCTTTGCGGCATCCGGCTTGCGCAGCAGGGTGCAGACCTCCAGCGACGCGGGTTCGCGCGAACCCAGGTTGGACAGCAGCCAGGACAGCGTCAGGCCGGAGTCGATGATGTCCTCGACGATCAGGACGTGCTTGCCCTTGATGTCGGTGTCCAGGTCCTTGAGGATGCGGACGACCCCGGAGGACTGGGTGCCCGCGCCGTACGAGGAGACGGCCATCCAGTCCATGGTGACGGGGGTGGACAGGGCGCGTGCCAGGTCCGCCATGACCATCACCGCGCCCTTGAGGACGCCGACGATGAGCAGGTCCCTGCCCGCGTACTCCGCGTCGATCTTCGCGGCCAGCTCGACGAGCTTCGCGTCGATCTCTTCCTTGGTGAGGAGCACCGACTGAAGGTCGGTACCCATGTCCTTCTCGTTCACCCGCGTCTCTTTCTTAGCCTGCCGCCCCGGAGTGGTGCCCCGGGCCGGCCGGCCGTTTCGCCTGCACTTCAGCCGCTTGCGCTACAGCTCTGCCGAATGACCAGTCTGCCACCCTGCCGCTGGGCTTCGACGCGGCCCGGCAGGTTGATGGCGCGCTGGCCGCGCCATCCGGTGATGAGACGGTCGACTTCCTCGATGTGACGGGCGAACAGCGAACCGGCGGGGGCTCCGGCCTCGATCAGCGCCCGGCGCAGCACCCTGCGGCGCACGGCGGGCGGCAGGACGTGGAGCTTGGCGCACTCCAGCTGCCCCGCGTCGTCGCGTACGGAACGGTCGGCCTCGGCGGCCCAGGTGTCGAGGGCGTCGGCATCGTCGCGGGAGAGCTGGGCCGTACGGGCGAGGGCCTCGACGACCCCCTTGCCGAGGGCCTTCTCCAGAGCGGGCAGGCCCTCGTGGCGGAGCCGGGAGCGGGTGTAGGCCGGGTCGATGTTGTGCGGGTCGTCCCAGACGGGCAGCGACTGGACCATGCATGCCTTGCGGACGGTCTGCCGGTCGAGCTGGAGGAAGGGGCGCCGGTAGCGTCCGGCGGGGCCGGAGGCCGCGGCCATCCCGGACAGCGAGCGGATGCCCGAGCCGCGGGCGAGACCGAGCAGGACGGTTTCCGCCTGGTCGTCGCGGGTGTGGCCGAGCAGGACTGCGGCAGCGCCGTGGCGCTCGGCCGCCGCGTCCAGGGCCGCGTAGCGCGCGTCTCGGGCAGCGGCTTCGGGGCCGCCCTCGCGGCCGACGTGCACGGCGACCGCTTCGACCGGGTCGAGGTCCATGGCGCCGAGCCGGCTGACGACCTCGGCGGCGCGCAGGGCCGACCCCGGCTGGAGGTTGTGGTCGACGGTGATTCCGCCCGCCCGGACGGCGAGCTTGCGGGACTCGAAGGCGAGGGCGGAGGCGAGCGCCATGGAATCGGCTCCGCCGGAGCATGCCACGAGCACGAGTGGGGTATCGGGCCGTCCGGGAAGTGTGGCGCGCTGCGTGCCGGCGCCGGCTTCGGCGAACTCGGCGCGGCCGGTCTTGTCGGTGTGGCGGTCGTATTCGGTGAGTACGTCGTGGAGTACGCGGCGAACCGCCAGGCGTATCGCCGCGACCGCAGGATGGGGACCCATGTCCGGTGCCCTTCGTGAAGTTTTTCGGGGGGGGGTGCCTCGAAGGGACAGAACGTGAGTCCCGTCACTCAGAGTGCGTCGATGGTGACAGAGCCAAGCTGTTCATCGAGCATTGCACGCCTTCCCATGCCCCTATGGTCCCTCGGATGGGTGATTGGAGGGGCATTCTTCGGCCTTCGGGCGGGGCAAGATCACGACTCTGGCTTACGGTGCACCCTCGCGACCCAGTCCGCCGGTTTGGCGATCTCGGCCTTGGTGGGGAGCGTGTTGGGTGAGGTCCAGACCCGGTTGAAGCCGTCCATACCGACCTCGCCGACCACGGCGCTGACGAAGCGCTCTCCGTCGCGGTACTGACGGAGCTTGGCGTCGAGTCCCAGGAGCTTGCGCAGCGCCTGGTCGAGGCGGCCCGCGCCACGGGCCCTGCGCTGCTGGAACTTCTCCCGGATCTCGGCGACGGAGCCGACGACCTCGGGCCCCACACCGTCCATCACGAAGTCCGCGTGCCCTTCGAGCAGGGACATCACGGCGGTGAGGCGGCCGAGAATCTCCCGCTGGGCGGGCGTCTGGACGATCTCGACGAGGCTGCGGCCCTCGCCCTCCTCGCCCTCGGGGCGGCCCGCGCCGGACAGCGACTGGGCGGCCTCACGCAGGCGCTCCAGGACGGTCATCGGGTCGACGTCCGTCTCGTCGAGGAACGACTGGATCTCGCCCTTCAGGTGGTCACGGAGCCACGGCACACCGGTGAACTGGGTGCGGTGCGTCTCCTCGTGCAGTGCCACCCACAGCCTGAAGTCATGGGGTTCGACCTCGAGTTCGCGCTCGACGTGCACGATGTTGGGGGCTACGAGCAGCAGTCGTCCGCCGCCCTTGGCGGAGGCCGGGAGTTCGCGGGTGGCGGGGGCGAACGTCTCGTACTGCCCCAGCACTCGGGAGGCCAGGAACGACAGCAGCATGCCCAGCTCGACGCCGGTGACCTTGCCGCCGACCGCACCGAGCACGGCTCCGCCGGCGCCGCCTGGGCGCCGGTCCTGCATCTTCTCCAGCAGCGGGCGGAGCAGTTCCCGGAAGCCCGCGACGTTGGCCTTGATCCAGCCGGCCCGGTCGACGACCAGGACGGGGGTGTCCTCCGGTTCGGCCCCGTCCGGGATCATCCGGGTGAAGGAACGGACGTGCTCCTCCGAAGCCTTGGCATGCCTGCGGAGCTCCGCGACGACGGCGCGGGCCTCCTCACGGCTGATCTCGGGCCCCGGCCGCACGAGCCGGGTCGCGGTCGCCGCCGCGAGATTCCAGTCGACCATCTCGGCACCACCGATGCTCGTCATGCGTCAACCGTACGTGAGGGGGTCGCCCCGTGGAGGGGTGTTGGGCCGCTCACCGGGGGCCTTCGACAAGAGCGGTGGCCAGGGTGTCGAGCGAGGACTGGGCTTCGGCCGGTGAGGTCGTGCCGGTGGCGAGGAAGGCGAAGGCGAGGAGCCGGCCTCGCGTGTCGACGACGGTTCCGGCGAGTGTGTTCACTCCGGTGAGGGTGCCGGTCTTGGCGCGGATCAGGCCGGTGCCCTGGGACTTCTCGGTGTAGCGGCCCTTCAGGGTGCCGTTGAATCCGGCGACCGGGAGGCCCGTGAGAACGGGGCGGAGTTCGGGGTGCGCGGGGTCCGCCGAGAGGGCCAGGAGGCCGGCGAGCAGGGCGGCGGTCACCCGGTCGTTCCGGTCGAGGCCGCTGCCGTCGGCGAGATTCGCGCCGGCGGTCGGCAGGCCCAGTTTCTTGAGCTGTGCGGTGACGGCCCGTCGGCCGCCCGCGAAGTCGGGCCGCTCACCCGTCGCCAGCGCGGTCTCACGGACGAGCGCCTCGGCGATGTCGTTGTCGCTGTTGGTCAGGGCCCGCTCCACGAGCGCGGACAGCGGCTGCGAGCGGTGGGTGGCGACGGTGCGGGACTTGGCGGGGGCGCGGTGGCGGGCGGGCGGGGCCTCGACGCCGATGCCCGCTTCGTCGAGCAGCTCGGCGAAGGCGCGTGCGGCGTCCCCAGCGGGGTCGGCGGTGCGCGGGGCGGGCCCGTAGGCCGAGCCGTCGAGCCGGCCTTCGTCGACCATGAGGGCGCTGACGGGGGCGATGTTCTCGTTGGGGCCGATGGGGTGAAGTGGGGGCCCGGTGTAGCGGGAGGTGTCGTAGGTGAGCTCGACGCTACTGATCTCCTGCTCCCGCACCGCGTCCGCCGCGTCGGCGGCGAGGCGGCGCAGGGCGGCCTTGTCGAGGGTGGGGTCGCCGCCGCCGACGAGGGTCAGGGTCCGCGAGTCCGCGGACGCCCGGACGGTCGTGGCGATGCGGTGGTCGGGGCCGAGGGCGCGGAGCGCGGCGACGGTGGTGGCGATCTTCACCGTGGAGGCGGGCGTCATCGGGGTGCCGGTGCCCTGGCCGTACAGCTGCTTCCCGGTGGCCGTGTCGATGACGGCGCCGGTGCGGCGGGTGCCGAGGGCGGGGCCGTTCAGGAGGGGGCCGAGGACCGCGGTGAGACCGGCGGCGTCCTGGGGCGCCGTCCGGGTGACGGGGCCGCCCAGTGCGGTGAGCACGGCGGGGGCGCTGGGCGCCGGCTTCGGAGCGGCGGGCGTGCTGCCCTCGTGATGTGCGCCACCTGTACGATCCCGGGCGACCACCCGGTCCCGCTCGGCCTTACGCTGACCGGAGTCCCAGGGGCCGGCGGCGACGACGGCGCCGGCGGCCACGAGCAGTCCGAGCACCGCGGAGCCTGCTACGAACTGCCGACTGCCCGACCCGATCAGCCGTTTCCGGTTCTTCGGGTCTTTCAGCCTGTCCCACATGTTCGACGGACGGATCGACGGTCTTTCCACCGGCTCGGCCACCGTTGACCAGCCCCTTTCGCGAGCACCCATCTGCGTGGGGGACACTTAATCACCAGTCGTATGTGTTGATCATGGAGGAGCCACCCGTGGAGTTCGACGTCGTTATCGAGATCCCTAAGGGTTCGCGGAACAAGTACGAGGTGGACCACGAGACCGGTCGGATCCGCCTGGACCGTCGACTCTTCACCTCGACCAGCTACCCGGCCGACTACGGCTTCGTCGAGAACACCCTCGGCGAGGACGGCGACCCGCTGGACGCGCTCGTCATTCTGGAGGAGCCGACCTTCCCCGGTTGCCTCATCAAGTGCCGCGCCATCGGCATGTTCCGCATGACGGACGAGGCCGGCGGCGACGACAAGCTGCTGTGCGTCCCGGCGTCCGACCCCCGGGTGGAGCACCTGCGCGACATCCACCACGTGTCGGAGTTCGACCGCCTGGAGATCCAGCACTTCTTCGAGGTCTACAAGGACCTGGAGCCCGGCAAGTCCGTCGAGGGCGCCGACTGGGTGGGCCGCACCGAGGCCGAGGCCGAGATCGAGGCGTCCTACAAGCGTCTTGAGGCGCAGGGCGGCGCGCACTGACGTAACACTTCCGGTTCCGCTTGGGCCAGTGGTCCGGGCGGGTCGGTGTAACGGGCGGCACCTTCACGGGGTGCCGCCCGTTTCGCGTCCCGAGCCATGTCCGTGCACATACTGGGCACGAGACAGAGCCCTGGGCGCAGCCGAGGAAGCGCAGCCGAAGAAGAGCGAGGTCGAGTGGTGGCGGAACAGGGCGGTCCGGAGGACCAGAAGCCCCAGTCCGACGAGGCACGCAGCGCCTTCGTGCCACCCGCGGGCGTGGACCAGCCCGCCGCGCCGGTCGAGGACGACCATCCGACATCGGAGTTCGCGCTTCCGACCGGCCTGCACACGGACCCCTCGGGGGCGCCGGGGACGGGCCCGGGTTCCGGTTCCGGTTCCGGTTCCGGGTCGGACACGCTGACGTCCGCCTTCGTGCCGCCGCGCGCCTACAGCGCCCAGCACGCACCGCCGGCCTTCACCCCGGCGCACGGCAGCCCGATGATCCGGCTGACGAAGGAAGCCCCCTGGCAGGACCGGATGCGCACCATGCTGCGGATGCCGGTGACCGAGCGGCCCGCGCCCGAGATCATCCAGAAGACCGACGACACCGGTCCGGCCGTACCGCGCGTGCTCGACCTGACGTTGCGTATCGGGGAGTTGCTGCTGGCGGGCGGCGAGGGCGCGGAGGACGTCGAGGCCGCCATGTTCGCGGTGACGCGTTCGTACGGCCTCGACCGGTCCGAGCCGACCGTCACCTTCACGCTGCTGTCCATCTCGCACCAGCCGTCGCTGGTCGACGACCCGGTGACGGCGAGCCGGACCGTACGCCGCCGCGGCACGGACTACACCCGGCTGGCCGCCGTGTTCCGGCTGGTGGACGACATCACCACCGAGGACGTCGAGGTGTCGCTGGAGGACGCGTACGGGCGTCTCGCCGAGATCCGCCGTAACCGGCATCCGTACCCCGGGTGGGTGCTGACGTGCGCCGCGGGCCTGCTGGCCGGTGCGGCCTCGGTGCTGGTGGGCGGTGGTGCGCTGGTCTTCATCGTGGCGGCGGCCGGCGCGATGCTCGGGGACCGGCTGGCGTGGCTCTGCGCGGGGCGCGGGCTGCCGGAGTTCTACCAGTTCCTGGTTGCGGCGATGCCGCCCGCGGCCATGGGAGTCCTGCTGACGCTGACGCATTCCACGGACATCCGCCCGTCCGCGGTGATCACCGGTGGGCTGTTCGCGCTGCTGCCGGGGCGGGCCCTGGTGGCGGGTGTGCAGGACGGCCTGACCGGCTACTACATCACCGCGGCCGCCCGGCTCCTGGAAGTCATGTACTTCTTCATCGGCATCGTCACCGGGGTGCTGCTGATCCTCTATCTGGGCGTGCAGCTGGGGGTCGGGCTGAATCCCGAGGCGCGCTTCGTGGCCGTCGACCGGCCCGTGCTCCAGATCCTGGCGTCGATGGCGCTGAGCCTGGCCTTCGCGCTGCTGCTCCAGCAGGAGCGCTCCACCGTCCTCATGGTCACGCTCAACGGAGGCGTGGCCTGGATCATCTACGGGGCGATGGCCCGCACGGGCGAGATCTCACCGGTGGCGGCGACGGCGGTGGCGGCCGGTCTGGTGGGGCTCTTCGGCCAGCTGTTCTCGCGCTACCAGTACACCTCGTCGCTGCCGTTCATCACGGCGGCGATCGGCCCGCTGCTGCCGGGCTCCGCGACGTACTTCGGTCTGCTGGGTGTGGCCCAGGGCGAGCTGGACGCGGGGCTCGCCTCCCTGTCGACCGCGGTGGCGACGGCGCTGGCCATCGCGATCGGGGTCAACCTGGGAAGCGAGATCTCGCGGCTGTTCATGCGGGTGCCCGGGGCCGTCGGGGGTGCGGGCCGCCGCGCGGCCAAGCGGACGCGCGGCTTCTGATCCCGTACGCGAGCGGGTCAGCGCCTGGCGTGCCGGCCGCGCTGCCCCGACGAGGGGTTGCCACCGGCGGCCGGGCCGCCGCCGGAGTGGCCGGGACCGCCGCCCGGGTGCCCCGGGCCGGCTCCGGGGTGCCCCGGGCCGTCCTGCCCGCGCGCGGCTTCCTTCTTCGACTTGCCGCGGGCGCGCAGGAACTCGATGGCGATCGGCAGCACGGAGATGAGCACGATCAGGATGAGGATCATCTCGATGTGCGCGTGCACGAAGTCGATCTTGCCGAGCATGGCGCCGAGGACGGTGACGCCGACGCCCCAGAGGATGCCGCCGATGATGTTGTACGTGATGAACGAGCGGTAGTTCATCCGGCTCACACCGGCGATGATCGGCGTGAACGTACGCACCACCGGCACGAAGCGGGCCAGGACCAGGGACTTCGGGCCGTACTTCTCGAAGAACTCGTGGGCCTTCTCGACGTTCTCCTGCTTGAAGAGGCGGGAGTCGGGGCGCGTGAAGAGGGCCGGGCCCACCTTCCGGCCGAAGAGGTAGCCGACCTGGTCACCGATGATCGCGGCCAGCGCGACCAGGGTGCAGACCAGCCACAGCGGGGTCGTCAGCTTCCCCGTCGTCACCAGCAGACCCGTGGTGAACAGCAGGGAGTCGCCGGGCAGGAAGAAGCCGATCAGCAGACCGGACTCGGCGAAGACGATGGCGAGGACGCCGATCAGACCGAACTGGTTGATCAGATAGTCCGGGTCCAGCCAGCTCGGGCCGAGCGCAAGCGTATTCAAGGGTCCGGGCTCCAGGATCGATCGATGGCGGCTGCGTGGCCGCCCCAAGCTATCAACGCTGCGGGGCGCCTCCGGGTTCCAACGGCGTAGGCGAAAATGCACAGGGCGCGAACCGGGGCAAAGCTGTCCCCCAGGAGGTGCCACAACCATGGGCATTGAGGACTACGGCGGCGGACAGACGGCTCAGGCCGATGTGCTCATCGTCACGACGAACGACGTTCCCGGCCACCAGGTGACGCAGGTGATCGGCGAGGTGTTCGGCCTGACGGTCCGCTCGCGCCACCTGGGCAGCCAGATCGGCGCCGGGCTGAAGTCGATGATCGGCGGCGAGCTCAAGGGGCTGACGAAGACCCTGGTCGAGACCCGCAACCAGGCGATGGAGCGGCTCGTCGAGCAGGCCAGGGCACGCGGCGCCAACGCGGTGCTGATGATGCGGTTCGACGTGTCCGAGGCCGCCGACGTGGGGACGGAGGTCTGCGCGTACGGGACGGCGGCGGTGATCAGCAGGCTGTGAGAGGTACGGGGGCGGGGCGCCCCGCTCCCGTACCGGCAGGTCCTACGCCCGGCGCTCGGCGTTGGCGTTGATCGCGTCCCGCAGGTGTTCGGCCAGGCCCGGCCTCATCGACTCGTAGTAGGCGCGGAACTGCGGGTCGGAGACGTACATCTCGCCCAGCCCGCGGTGGATCGTGAGCGTGCAGTCGTAGAACCAGGTGGTGATGTGCTGCCGGTGGTCCTCGGCGAGGTCCATCGCCCGCTCGCCGGTGGCCGGCTCACCTGCCTCCATCAGCGCGTTGTAGCGCTCGCCCCAGTCGGCGACCTCCGCCTGCATGCGCTTCCAGTCGTCCTTCGTGTAGCGGGCGGCCCGGCGCTGCGACTCGGCGTAGGTCTCGGTGCCGCCCCAGCGGCGCTCGGACTCCTCCGCGTGCTCATCCGGGTCCTTGCCCCCGAAGACCTCGAACTTCTCCTCGGGTGTGAGGTTGATGCCCATCTTCTTCGCCTCCATGGCTGTTTCGACGGCGGCGGCCATCTTCCGCAGTGCGGCGATCCGGTCGGACAGCAGCGCGTGCTGCCGGCGCAGGTGTTCCTGCGGGTCCGCTTCCGGGTCGTCGAGCAGGACCGCGATGCCGTCGAGCGGGAATCCGAGCTCCCGGTAGAACAGGATCTGCTGCAGCCGGTCGAGGTCCCCGTCGTCGTAACGGCGGTGGCCCGCGTGGCTGCGCCCGCTCGGCGAGAGCAGGCCGATTCCGTCGTAGTGGTGCAGCGTGCGCACCGTGACTCCGGCGAACTCGGCGACCTGGCCCACGGAATAGCTCACGGCTCCCCGCTCCCTTCTGTTGTGCGGTACGCGCCTCAGCCTGGGCCCTGACGTCACGTGAGGTGCAAGGCGGAAATCGCGCGACCCTCTGAGAACTTTGAGAGTTATGCCGCTTTTACGCCGTTATGGTGAGCCGGTGGCTCCCGAATCGCCCTCCCCCGTGCCCATCGCACCCACCGCGCCCACGCCGGCCCATCGGCTGCTGATGGTCATCGTGCCCGCCCTCGTCGTGGGAGTCGTCTCCGCGCTCGTGCTGCTGGGCGTCAGCCTGCTCGCGGAAGAACTCCAGGACGTGCTCTGGAAAACCCTTCCCGACGCGCTCGGCGTGGGCGGGTTCTCCTCGCTGTGGATGATCGTCATGCTCACCGCGACCGGCCTCGCCGTCGGCCTGGTCGTCCGCACCGTGCACGGACACGCAGGCCCCGACCCGGCCACCACCGGGCTGGTGGACGCCCCGATGGCGCCCGGCGTTCTCCCCGGTCTGCTCCTGGTGACGATGCTGTCGCTGGCCGGCGGGGTGAGCCTCGGGCCCGAGAACCCGATCACGGCCGCGAACATCGCGCTGGCCTTCTGGCTCGGCCGCCGCGCGCTGCCCGGGGCCCCGGCCGAGCTGTGGATCTACCTCGCGGCGGCCGGCACCATCGGCGCCCTGTTCGGCACACCCGTGGCCGCGGCGCTGATCCTCTCCGAGAGCCTCGCCTCGCGCCCCGCGCCCGGGGCGCTCTGGGACCGGCTCTTCGCCCCGCTCGCGGCGGGCGCCGCGGGGGCACTCACCATGACGCTGGCAGCCCATCCGAGCTTCGACCTGTCGCTGCCCGAGTACACGAAGCCGGCCTGGGGCGACCTGCTCTCCTCGGTCCTGATCGCCTCCGCGGGGGCCCTGCTCGGACTGGTGGCGGTGTACGCGTTCCCGGTGGCCCACCGGCTGTTCAGGGCACTGAGGCATCCGGTGCTCGCGCTGACCCTGGGCGGGCTGCTGCTCGGCCTGCTGGGGGCGCTGGGCGGCCATCTCACCCTCTTCAAGGGGCTCGAAGAGGTGAAGGAACTCGCCGCGCATCCCGGCGACTGGACGGCCGGGGAGTTCGCCGTCATGGCGGTGGTGAAGACGGTGGCGCTGGTCGTCGCCGCGACCTGCGGCTTCCGGGGCGGGCGGATCTTCCCCGCCGTATTCGCCGGGGTCGCGCTCGGGCTCTGCGCGAACGCCCTGGTCGACTCCGTGCCGCCCGCGCTCGCCGTGTCCTGCGCGGTACTGGGCGTCCTGCTGGCCGTGACCCGGCAGGGCTGGCTGAGCCTGTTCACCGCGGCCGTCCTGGTGAGCGACACAGCCGTGCTGCCCCTGCTCTGCATCGCCTCGCTGCCGGCCTGGCTGCTGGTGACCGGGCGCCCGCAGATGCAGTTGCGCGAGGACGGTTCGCCGCTGAGGTGAGGGGCGGCCGGCCGGCCGTGGGGCACCCCTCTTCGGCGCGCCGGGTGGGACGAATGTCCGTATGGTCGGATTCATTCGGTCTCGTCCGGCCGGTACGCCGGGCGCGGACCCCGACCGCCGCCGTGAGCCGAGAAGGGCTGCCCGCCGATGCCGCTTCACAAAGGTGCCCACGGGCACGAGGACGAACCGCCCGAGGAGCAGCGGAGGCTCGCCCTCAACCCGTTCTTCGGGGAGGCCGACCCGGCGGCGGGGATGACGTCGGCGCCGCCCAGGCACCGGCTGCCGGACGGGCCGATGCCGCCGTCGACCGCGTACGGGCTCGTGCACGACGAGCTGATGCTC
Organism: Streptomyces sp. NPDC058620; assembly: GCF_042717135.1. Lineage (NCBI taxonomy): Bacteria > Bacillati > Actinomycetota > Actinomycetes > Kitasatosporales > Streptomycetaceae > Streptomyces > Streptomyces sp. NPDC058620. Next base: position 145,448 of record NZ_JBHXQO010000010.1, on the reverse strand, counting down.
GACGGGAACGCCCGGCTGAACATGGCCACGTTCGTCACCACCTGGATGGAGCCGCAGGCCGGGGTGCTGATGAGCGAGTGCCGCGACAAGAACATGATCGACAAGGACGAGTACCCGCGTACGGCCGAGCTGGAGCGGCGCTGTGTGTCGATGCTCGCCGACCTGTGGCACGCGCCGGACCCGGCGGCCGCCGTGGGCTGCTCGACGACGGGTTCCAGCGAGGCGTGCATGCTGGCCGGGATGGCGCTGAAGCGGCGCTGGGCGGCCCGGAACTCCGACCGCTACCCGGCCACCGCACGGCCCAACCTGGTGATGGGCGTCAACGTGCAGGTCTGCTGGGAGAAGTTCTGCACGTTCTGGGAGGTCGAGGCCCGGCAGGTCCCGATGGAGGGCGGCCGCTTCCATCTCGATCCGCAGGCCGCCGCCGAGCTCTGCGACGAGAACACGATCGGGGTGGTCGGGATTCTCGGCTCCACGTTCGATGGTTCGTACGAGCCGATCGCGGAGCTCTGCGCGGCGCTCGACGAACTCCAGGAACACACCGGCCTGGACATCCCCGTCCATGTGGACGGGGCGTCCGGGGCGATGGTGGCGCCGTTCCTCGACGAGGACCTGGTGTGGGACTTCCGGCTTCCCCGCGTCTCGTCGATCAACACCTCGGGCCACAAGTACGGCCTGGTCTACCCCGGGGTGGGCTGGGCGCTCTGGCGTACGGCCGCGGAGCTGCCCGAGGAGCTGGTCTTCCGGGTCAACTACCTGGGCGGCGACATGCCGACGTTCGCGCTCAACTTCTCCCGGCCGGGAGCGCAGGTGGTGGCGCAGTACTACACGTTCCTGCGGCTGGGACGGGAGGGATTCCGGGCGGTGCAGCAGGCGTCACGGGATGTGGCGCGCGGGCTGGCGCTGAAGATCGAGAGCCTGGGTGACTTCCAACTCCTGACCCGGGGAGACGAGTTGCCGGTGTTCGCGTTCACCACGGCGCCGGATGTGAAGGCGTACGACGTGTTCGATGTGTCGCGGAGACTGCGGGAGCACGGGTGGCTGGTACCGGCGTACACGTTCCCGGCCCACCGGGAGGATCTGTCCGTGCTGCGGGTGGTGTGCCGGAACGGGTTCTCCTCGGACCTCGCCGAGCTGCTGGTGGAGGACATCCAGCGGCTGCTGCCGGATCTCCGGGCACAGGGGCACCCGTTGAGTCGTGACCGGGGAGCGGCGACGTCGTTCCACCACTGAGGCGCGGGGTTCCGTCAGTCGCTCGGCTGCCCGGCCCCGCCGGGGGCCGGGCAGGCCGGCTGGGGGCCGGCGTCAGTTGTCGAGGTTCCTGAAGCGGCTCACCGCCAACGGGAAGAACACCGCCGTCAGTGCCAGCGGCCAGGCCACCGCCAGGAGTTCGGCGTGGTCCGAGGCCCAGGTGCCGCCCGCCGCGCCCGGGTTGCCGAACAGGTCGCGCACCGCCGTCGCCGTCGCCGACATCGGGTTCCATTCGACGACCGCGCCCAGCCAGCCCGGCATCGACTCCGGGGTCGCGAACACGTTGGAGAGGAAGCCCACCGGCCACACCAGGATCTGTACCGCCTGCACCATCTCCGGCTTGCCCGCCACCATGGCCAGCTGGATGCCGACCCACAGCATGGCGAACCGGAAGAGCAGCAGGAGACCGACCGCGCCGAGTGCGGCGGCGATGCCGTTGTGCCAGCGCCAGCCGACCGCGTAACCGACGCCGATCATCACGGCGAGCGCCGCCACCGACTGGAGCATGTCCGCCACGCTCCGGCCGACCAGGACCGCGCCCGAGACCATCGGCATGGAGCGGAAGCGGTCGATGACGCCCTTGCCGAGGTCCTGGGTGACGGCGAGCATCGTGCCCTCCAGGCCGAAGGCCATGGTGAGCGCGAGCATGCCGGGCACCAGGAACTCGGTGGTGTCGCCGTCGACGCCCCGGCCGCCGCCCACCAGGTAGTTGAACATCAGGAGCAGCATCACCGGGAAGACCAGGCCGACGACCACCTGGACCGGCTGCCGTGCCCAGTGCGCCAGTTCGCGCCGGGTCATGGTCCAGGAGTCGGCCAGCGCCCAGCCGACGCGGCTCGTGCCCGCGGCCTTCGTCGTCGCTGCCGCCGTTGCCGTACCCGCACTCATGCCGCCACCTCCGCGTCGTCCGGCGTCCGGTCCGTGAGGGACAGGAACACCTCGTCCAGGGTCGGGCGCCGTACCGCGATGTCCTCCGCCTCGATGCCCGCCTCCTCCAGCGCCCGTACGGTCCGGGTCAGTGCCGCCATCCGGTCCGGTGCGGGCGCGCTGAGCAGCCGCCGGTCCTCGTCCACGGCCACGCCGCCCCCGAGGAGCGCCGCCGCTTCCCCGAGCCGGGCCGCGTCCCGCAGGACCACGTCGATCCGGTCGCCGCCCACCATCGCCTTCAGCTCGTCGGCCGTCCCGTCCGCGATGGCCCGCCCCCGGTCGATCACCGAGATGCGGTCGGCCAGCTGGTCCGCCTCGTCCAGGTACTGCGTGGTCAGCAGTACGGTCGTGCCGCCGCCCACCAGGGACCGCACCGCGCCCCACACCTCGGCCCTGCCGCGCGGGTCCAGGCCGGTCGTGGGTTCGTCCAGGAACAGCACCTCGGGGTCGGTGATCAGCGAGGCGGCCAGGTCGAGCCGGCGCCGCATGCCTCCGCTGTACTGCTTGACGGGTTTGCGGCCGGTGTCGGCGAGCCCGAACCGCTCCAGCAGGGCGTCCGCCCGTACGCCCGCCCGGCGTGCGCCCAGGTGGTACAGCCGGCCGAACATCTCCAGGTTCTGCCGGCCGCCCAGCTCCTCGTCCACCGCCGCGTGCTGCCCGAGCAGGCCGATCCGCTGACGGACCTCGCGCGCATCGGTGCGTACGTCGAGTCCCGCCACCTCGACCCGGCCCTCGTCGTGCCGGAGCAGCGTCGACAGGATCCGTACGGCCGTGGTCTTGCCCGCCCCGTTGGGGCCCAGCACCCCGTGCACGGTGCCGCGGCGGACGGTGAGGTCCAGCCCGTCCAGGGCGTGCTTGTCCCCGTACCGCTTGTGAACGCCTTCTACGACGATCGCGTCGGTCAAGATCTCCACCAGCTCCTTGTGTAGTCAAACTTGACTAGATGGAGGAAGGTATCCCACCCGAGTCCATTCGTCAAACTTGATTAGTCGTCGTCCCCGGGATCGGGAACGCCGGTCGCGTAGGGGTTCTCCTCGCCCTCGCCGAGCACCCCGACGAAGGGCTCCCCCTCACCCGCGAAGGAGTACGCGCCACCTTCGATCCGGGCGATCAGGCCACGCGTCCATGCGGCGCCCGCGTCCGCCGAGTGCACCCACAGGTGCATGATCTCCCCGATGTGACCGAGCGATTCCGGGCCCTCCTCAGGGGTGTAGTACTCGGTCACCGAGGTCCGCCACGCCTCGATGGCCGCGATCCGCCGCCGCAGCAGCGTGACCGCCTCGGACCGCTCCAGGTCGACGATGAAGCCGATGCCCGCCGAGAGCACGTCCATCTTCTGGTCGTACGAGGTGATCGCCTCGCGCAGGAGGGTCAGGAACTCCCGCGTGCCCTGCTCGGTGATCTCGTACTCGGTGCGGGGCGGACCGCCGGCCGTGGACGGCGCGACCTCGTGCGCGACCAGCAGTCCCTGCTTCGCCATCTGCTTGAGAGCGTGGTAGATCGATCCGGGTTTCGCGTTGGACCACTCGTGCGCGCCCCAGTACTCCAGGTCGTTGCGGACCTGATAGCCGTGCGCACGACCGTGCTGACGCACGGCTCCGAGGACCAGCAGCCGGATCGCGGACATTCCCACACTCTTTCTATTCAACTTTGACTAGATGCGTCCTCAGCGTAGCCCTCATCCCGGGAATCGTCTCGCCCTCGACCAGCCGGAAGCTGTCGGCAGCGCGCCGCGCTCGTCGCTGTGCGCCTCGGAGGGAACGTGCGTGACATGGCGACCGCCTGGTGATCGTGCCGGTGTCCTTCTTCCTGACACCGAGCACGTTACGAACCCTTGCGGTCAGCTCCTGTCCTCAACGCGGCACTTCAGAGCGGAAATCGCGTCCGTCCGTGCTGGATGGACATCCACTTCTGCGTCGTGAACGCCTCCACCGCGGCCTCGCCGTTCAGCCGGCCCATCCCGGACATCTTCTCGCCGCCGAAGGCCACGAGCGGGTCGTCCTGGACGGTGGAGTCGTTGACGTGGAACATCCCGCTGACGATCCGCCGCGCGAAGCGCACACCGCGCTCCACGTCCTTGGTGTGCACGGCGCCGCTCAGTCCGTACGGGCTGTCGTTGACGATCCGTACGGCCTCGTCCTCGCCCTCGAACGGCACCAGCAGCGCCACCGGGCCGAAGATCTCCTGCGTCAGCAGGGGGGAGTCCTCGGGCAGCCCGGCCAGCACCGTCGGCTCGACGAGATTGCCGCGCGTGCGGCCCCGTACCAGCGGCGTGGCGCCGTCGGCGATCGCCTGGTCGACCAGGGCCGTCAGGGCGTCCGCCTGGAAGGCGCTGATGACCGGGCCGATACGGGTCTCCGGATCGCGTGGGTCGCCGGTCCTGAGGCCGGCCACCGCGGCCGTGAACCGCTCGGTGAACCCGGCCTCGACCGCCCGGTCCACCAGGATGCGGTTGGCGGCCATGCTGACCTGCCCCTGGTACAGGAAGCGGCTGAAGACGGCGGCCTGGACCGCGTAGTCGATGTCCGCGTCCTCCAGCACCACCAGGGCACTGTTGCCGCTGAGTTCGAGGATGACCCGCTTGAAGAGGCCGCCCGCCGTCGCGGCGATGTGCCGGCCCACGCGGTCGGAGCCGGTGAACGAGATCACCTTCGGCACGGGGTGCGCGATGAACGAGTCGCCTATCTCCGCGCTGTCCGTGATCACTACGTTGAGCAGTCCGGCCGGAAGCCCCGCGTCCTCGAAGATCTTGGCCACCAGGCCGCCGCCGACCAGGGGAGCGTTCTGGTGGGGCTTGACGACGACCGCGTTACCGAGGGCCAGAGCGGGGGCCACGGACTTCATGGTCACCAGGAAAGGGAAGTTGAAGGCGGAGATCACGCCTATGACCCCGACGGGCACCCGGTGGACGCGGTTCTCCTTGCCGTCCACCGGTGAGGGCAGCAGCCGGCCCATCGGGCGCAGGGCCTGACCGGCCGCCGCGCGCAGGAATTCCTGGCAGATACGGACCTCGTACTCCGCCTTGAGACGGGTGCCGCCCAGTTCGTCGACAATCGCTTCGACGATCACTTCGGAGCGTTCCTCGATGATGTCCACGGCGCGGCTCAGCACGGCACGGCGCTCGTACGGACCGGACGCGGCCCATGCCCGCTGGGCGCGTTCCGCGGCGCGGTAGGCCCTGTCCACCTCCAGCGAGGTGGCGACGGTGATCGAACTCAGCTTCTCGCCGTTGTAGGGATTGATATCGATGATGTCCCACGAGCCGCTGCCGGTCAGCCACTCGCCGTCGATGTACTGGTAGGCCAGTTCATTGAAGTAGGACATGCAATCCCTTACTGCAGGCGCAGACTCCCGGCCGGGCTGATACGACGTCATCGTACTGATAAATCACGTCAGTTGAAGGAGACCGCGAAGCAGATCGCGACTCTCTTCGGGGCCCGGACTGTCCTCCTGGAGGCGAATCATGGCCTTTTCGTACTGGGCGACTTCCTCGGCCTTGTCCAGATACAGCGCACTTGTCAGCTGCTCCAGATAGACGAGGTCCGACAGATCGGATTCCGGGAATCGCAGCATCGTAAATGCACCGCTCTCTCCCGCGTGCCCGCCGAAACTGAAGGGCATCACCTGGAGAGTGATGTTCGGCTGCTCCGACATATCGATCAGATGCCGCAATTGCGCACGCATCACCTCGCGCTCGCCGTACGGACGGCGCAGCGCCGCCTCGTCGAGCACGGCGTGGAAGCGGGGGGCCCGCTCGGAGACGAGCGCCTTCTGCCGCTCCAGCCGCAGCGCGACCCGGCGGTCGATCTCGGCCGCGGGAGCGCCGCGCATACCCCGGGAGACCACGGCATGGGCGTACGCCTCGGTCTGCAACAGACCGTGAACGAACTGGACTTCATAGATCCGGATGAGCGACGCCGCTCCCTCCAGACCGATGTACGTCTGGAACCAGCCGGGCAGTACGTCACCGAAACTGTGCCACCAGCCTGCCACGTTGGCCTCACGGGCCAGACCGAGGAGGGAGTCGCGCTCCACCTCGTCGGCGACGCCGTAGAGCGTGAGCAGGTCCTCGACGTCCCTGGCCTTGAAGCTCACCCGTCCCAACTCCATGCGGCTGATCTTCGATTCGGAGGCGCGGATGGAGTAGCCGGCCGCCTCACGGGTGATGCCGCGCGACTCGCGCAGGCGCCTGAGCTGTGAGCCCAGCAGGATGCGCCGCACCACAGAACCACTCGACTCGCCTGCCGGCACTGGTCCAACCCTCCCCATCGCTTCCCGGACATCCGGGGTTCCCCCGAACCCCGAGTGCCGGATTCTGCCACCAAAACGCTTCAGCCCGTACTCATTCGATTACGGAAATGGGAAGACTTGCAGAAAGCTGCGGATCTGCCCAGGGGAAGAAATGAGTAAGAACCGGCACGCTGTCGGGCAGGTCCGGCGCGTGCACGTGCATCTGCCCTTGCATCTGCCCTGCGCATTCGGAACGATGGCCATTGCGCACCTGCGTGCTCGTTCGTGTTGTGCCGCTGTACCCCCCGCAGTACCGCTACAGGCAGTGCCGCTACAGCCGCGAATCCCGGGAGTGCCTCGCATGGGGACGAATGGATCGACGATGCTCGAGCCGTTACGGCAGGGGCTTCCACCTACCGACCCCTCAGCGGTCGCGGGATCGGCCTCCTGCACGTTGCCGGCTCGCTACGAGGCGGTGGGCGGAGCACGGCAGTTCACCAGGAAGACGCTCACCCAGTGGGAACTGACCGAGCGGTTCGACGACGTCGCCCTGGTCGTTTCCGAACTCGTCACCAACGCCCTGCGTCACGCCCTGCCGGCGGATGTCGCCAGGGACCCGCACGATCCGCCCGTACGGCTGCACCTGATGCACTGGACGTCCCGCCTGGTGTGCGCGGTGCGCGACCCCAGTCGGAGCGGTCCGGTGGCCGGTGAGGCCGCGGACTCGGCGGAGTCGGGTCGTGGGCTGTTCCTGGTGGAGTCGTTCAGCGACTCGTGGGGCTGGCACCCCTCCCCCGTACTGGCCGGGGAGAAGCTGCCCACCGGGGCCATGCGCGGCAAGGTGGTCTGGGCACTGTTCCGGCTGCCGGACGGCGGAACGGCCGACGACGCGCGGTGAAGCGCTGGGTGCCGACGCGCGTAGAGGAAGCGTCGTCGGCGGTGGCGGTTACGGTCGCGATGGCGGTTGCGGTGGCGACGGCGGCGCGATCCTGAACCCGGGCGGTCGGCCGCCGGTGAACAGGGTCGGCCGTCCGTGGCCGGGGTCGGTCGCGCCCCGTGTCCGGGGGTCAGCCGCCTGCGGCCAGGTGGTCGAACTCCCCGTCCTTGACGCCGAGCAGCAGCGCCTCTATCTCGGCCGGCGTATAGACCAGGGCGGGCCCGTCGGGGTGGCGCGAGTTCCGCATCGCCACATTCCCTCCGGGCAGTTTGGCGAACTCCACACAGGAGCCCTGGGAGTTGCTGTGTCTGCTCTTCTGCCAGACGACTCCGCGGAGCTCTGTGGCTGCCATGCCGTTGTACACGTGGTGCACAGGACGCTCCCCGAGTTGCAAGGTGCAAGTGTCAACTAGCTCGGATCATAGCTGTGTTCATATGCCAATGCATGAGCAGATGCACGTGCACGCGGGGTGTTCCTTTGATTACAGCTTTGCCCCCACCTGCCCGCCCTTCCGATGAAGAGACGAACGGCACGCCTATTCGGCTCCGTATCAAGGGAGTTGCTTCTACGCCGCTGGTAGTTTGGCGCGGTCTTTCGACCGAAATCCAACAGGGGGAAGTCCACATGGACAGGTTTGTACGCACCGGAGCCGTCGTTACCGCGGGCCTTGTGGCCGCGCTCGCACTGACGGCCTGCGGCAGTGACGGGGACGGCAGTGGCGGCCGGAAGGGCAGCTCGGGCAAGGATTCCAGTTCTGGTTCCGATTCCGGTTCCGGTTCTGCTTCCGGTTCTGGTTCGGCGTCCGGGCAGACCGGAAAGCCCGGTGCCGGCGCTTCGAAGCTCGAAGGCACCTGGGCGGGGCTGACCGACGGGAAGGCCGTCGCCCTCTCCGTCGCCGCGGGCAAGGCCGCGCTCGTCGCCGAACAGCACGTCTGCTCGGGCGAGGTGAAGGACCACGGCAAGGTGATGCTGTCGCTGACGTGCACCGACGGCAACACCGACCGCACCATGGGATCCGTCGAGTCCAACGACGGCAAGACCATCGTCGTCTCGTGGGACGCCGGGGCCAAGGACACGCTCACCAAGACGGAGGGCGGCGCGCTGCCCACGGAACTTCCGGGCATGCCGACCCCCTGACGACCTCTGCCCTAGCGATCGGCTGCCCGGCGGCCCGGAGTACGACGGTCGTCGGCGCCGCTGCCGCCCCTCTCCCCGGTGTCCAGGCTCCGGGAGAACTCCTCCAGCGCTTCGAGGAGCAGGCCGGCGCCCTCGCGCACGACGGGGTCGGGGACCGGGACGGGGATCTCCGGGACGGCCTCCTCGGTGGCCTCCGTGGGGGAGCCCGTGAAGGCGTTCACGACGTGCGAGCCGGATTCCTCGGTGTCCCAGTGCGCCACCGTTTCGCGTACCGCTTCCCACTCCGGTACGCGACGCTCCCGCACCGCCTTCGCGCCCTTCTCGGTGGCCTTCCGCAGGGCGGCGGCCAGTTCGGCGGCACCCGGTACGGGGGCGGCCGAACCCGCCGGCAGATGCGCCTCAAGCACCATCGCGACCCGGCCGAGCCGCCCCAGGGCGTGCTGGGCGTCGTCGGCGGCCGCCCGGGAGATGCCCCGGTGGCGTACGGGCTCGTGCTGGGCCGTCGCCAGCGCCTCCTGCCAGGCGACCCGGGCCTCCCGGGTCGCCAGCAGGGCCGCGCGTACGTCCTCGTTGCTCCGGGCCGACGGATCGGCGTACTGGTCCACGACGGTGGCCGCGTACCGCCCGTCCGAGACCAGCCAGTCGGCGAGGCGGTTGCGCAGCCGGGGCGTCTCCCAGGCCGGGTAGAGGGCGTACGAGACCATCGCGAGGATGCCGCCCGCGAAGGTCAGGCCGACGCGTTCGGTGACGGTCTGGGACCAGTCGTCGCCCGCCATGCCCAGCAGGAAGACGACGTAGGCGGAGACGCAGATCTGGCTGATCACGTAGCCGGTCCGCATCAGGAGGTACATCAGCAGGGCGCAGACCACCGACAGGGCGGCCAGGAGTGTGGTGTCCGGGCGGGCGGTCTGCACGATGACGCCGGCGAGCGCGACCCCGACGACGGTGCCGCCGAAGCGGGCCACGGAACGGGAGTACGTCTGCGAGAAGTCCGGGCGCATCACCATGACGGCGACCATCGGTGCCCAGTAGCCATGGCCGAACGGCAGGGCCACGCCCACCAGATAGCTCGCCGCCACGACCGCCGAGACCCGGATGGCGTGGCGCAGGACGGGTGAACCGCGCCGCACCTCGCCACGCATCGTCGTCAGCACGACCGGGACCAGCCGCAGCAGCGTGGGGCGGCGGCGGTGCGGGGCGTCCGTGACGGCGGTGTCCCCGTCACCCGTACCGCCGCCCTCGGCGATCTCGATGACGTCGTCGAGCAGCGCGGTGAGCCGGTCGGCGGCGCGGCGCGGCGGGCCGGCGAAGATCACCTCGGTGTCCGGGGTCCGGAGCGCCGCGAGGGCGGGTGCGGGGAGCCGCACCGGGTCGCCGTGCCGGATCGCGCGGGCCGCCGCGTCGAGCACGGACGCGGCGGCGCCGAGCAGTTCGCGGGCCCGGTCGCGTTCCGGCCCTTCCGCCGGGACGCCCAGCGCCGGGTCCGCGAGCGAGGCGAGGACGGGCCTGATCCGTTCGGCGACCCCGCGGGCCCCGTGCAGTTCGGCGGGCCTGCGCCGGGCCTGCCGGGGGGTGACGGCGGCCGCGCTGCGGGCGGTCATCATCAGGACCGGGTCGAAGTCGGCGAGCGGGTCGTGGCGAAGCCGTCGGGCGTAGTCGCCCACGCCGGCGAGAGCGTCCGCGAGCGCGTCCCGCTGGGCGCCCCATCTGCGTACCGGGAACAGGACGATCAGCGCGGCCTGGACCACGCCGCCGACCGCGATCATCGCCGCGTGGACGGCCGCTTCGGCGACGGAGGCGGGCAGGGTGACCGTCACCAGCATGATCGCGACGTTGGACGAGGCGATGATGCCGCCGGTCGGCCCGGCCGCCCAGGCCAGGCCGGACACGAACGTCCAGAGCACGAGCACGGCGACGAACAGGGCGGTGTGCGAGACGGTGAGGTAGCCGATGAACGTCGAGACGGCCAGGCTGGCACCGGAGACCAGGGCGAGGACGGGTCTCGGCCGCCAGCTGCGCTGGAAGGTGGCGATCGCCGCCTGGTACGCGCCGAACGCGGAGCTGGCTGCGATCACGGGCCCGAAGAGGGCCAGGCTCGTGCCGAGGACGAGGGCGAGACCGGCGGCCCCGCGGATCGCGATGAGCGGTTCGAGGCGCCGCCGCTCGAACGTCAGCCCCGAGCGGGCGGTCTCCTTCAGCGCCCGGAGCCAGCTCATGGGCCGAGCCTAGCCGCAATACCCGACAAGGCCGACTTGAGCGGAGGACCAGCTCCTACCGGCTGATACGCCGCCCACCGGTCAATTCCGGCCCTTGTTCAGCGGTCGATTCCCGGTCCGCTTCTTCCCATCCGGGCCCGGTCCGCGGCGGCCGTGCCGTGGGTCCATCCGTCGATGTCCGTGGCGCCGCGCACCCGGGTGGTGGTCGTCTTCGGGAACATCCGCTCGGCGGTGTCGGTGACCGCGACGTCCCTGGCGGCCAGGACCGGCAGCAGACTGCCGGGAGCGGCGTGTTCCGTTCCGTCCCCGGTGCCGTCGCCCGCGTCTGCCGCCGCGGTGACCCGGGCGGTGTCGGATGCGAGGCGGCTGCCGAGCCGCTGGGCGTACGCCATCAGGAAGGACTGCCGGAAGGTCTTGGTCCGCTTGCGCCCGCCGGCTCGCTGGCCGGCCTCGGCCTTCGTCATCGCGGCCGTGCCCTGCACGAGCAGGGAGGTGAAGAGCAGTTCCACGGCCTCCAGGTCGGGTTCGAAGCCGACGACTGTCGTGAAGCCGGCCTCGCTGTTCCACACGGCCTGGCAGCGGTTCGCGGAGGCGACGGCGTCGAGCAGGATCGCCTTCGCCGTCTCGTACGGGGCATCGACCCCGATCCGGCAGGCGCCCGGCGTCTCGTCGCTGTGGGTACGGGCGGCGATCAGTGCCTCGTCGATGCTGTGCCGGGCCATCAGCTCCTGCGCCTTGGTGGTGAGGGCCTCGGCCTCCTCCGGGAAACCGGTGCCTTCCGCCTTCGCGAGGAGGGCGCGAATCCGCGTGAGCATGCGGGATTCGCCGTGGGCGGGCGGCTGGTGGAGACGGTCGGCCGCGGTCCCGGGGGCGGGGCCGACGGGCTCGATGGCGGGGAGGCCGAGCAGCAGGCGGTACAGGCCGATGAGGGCGCAGGCGTACGAGAAGCGGTCGGGCCGGTTCCTGGGAGCGGGGGCGGGCAGCGCGGCGAGCTGGTCGGCCCAGCGTGGCGGGAGGTACGGGTACCTGGCGGTCTCGGCCGTGATCAGGGCGGCCGCGAGCTCGGCTCCGCTCTCGTCCAGCTCCCGCCGGACGATCCGGACGACATCGGCGGGCTGCCAGCCGCGGGCCCAGGCGCGCCGGACGAACTCCTCGCCGCGGGCGTGCACCTCGTCGTCGGCGGCGGGGGCCGCGGCGAGGAGGGAGGCACCGGTGTCGAGGCCCGTGTCGTCGTGCGCGTACAGGGCTGCTGCGAATGCCTGGTCGATCACCGGTTCCATGAGGTCAGGGTAGGTGGGGGCGCGGGAATGGGAACGGGGCGGTGGCGGGGTGGGCGCGGTGGCGGGGTGGGCGCCCTCACGGCACCAGCACCAGCTTCCCCCGCACGTGCCCCGTCTCGCTCGCCTCGTGTGCCTTCGCCGCGTCGGACAGCGCGAACGTCTGCGCCACCGGCACCCGCAGCTCCCCCACCGCCGCCAGGCGAGCGCTCTCCGCGAGGTGCTCGCCCGGAACGGCGCCCGCACCGGAGGAAAACGCCACCCCCAGCCTCGCGGCGTCCGCGTCCGCGATGGTGACGATCCGGTCCGTGCCGCCGCGCAGCTCGATGGAGTCCGGCAGCGCTCCCCGGCCCGAGGCGTCGAAGACCGCGTCCACCCCCTGCGGGGCCACTTGGTGGACCCGGTCGACCAGACCGTCCCCGTACGCCACCGGGACCGCGCCGAGGACGCGCAGGTAGTCGTGATTGGCCGGGGACGCGGTGCCGATGACCGTGGCGCCCCGCGCCGCCGCCAGCTGCACCGCCGCGGAGCCCACCGCTCCGGCTGCCCCGTGCAGCAGCAGCGTGTCCCCCTCCGTCACCGCGAGTTCGTCCAGCACGCGGGAGGCCGTCCCGGAGGCGACCGGCAGCGCGGCCGCGGCCTCCCAGCTCAGATCCGGCGGCTTGCGGGTGAGGGCCCGTACGTCCGCCAGCGCGTGGGTGGCGTACGAACCGGTGGCACTCGTGCCGAGCACCTCGTCGCCGGGTACGAAGGCCGTGACGCCCTCGCCGATCTCGTCGACCACCCCCGCGACATCGCTGCCGGGAGTCGCGGGCAGAGGTGTGGTGAAGACCTGTTCCATCCAGCCGCGCCGGATCTTGTAGTCGATCGGGTTCACCCCGGCCGCCCTGACCTTCACTCGGACCTGGCCGGGTCCCGGGTGCACCTCGTCCACCTGGGCCAGGTGCAGCACCTCGGGGCCGCCGAACCGCTCGTACACGATCGCTTCCATGCGTCGATCCTCACGGCCCCGATTCGGTCCTGCGACCCGGAGCCGCCGTCCGGGCCGTTGTCAGTGGCGGGTGCCAGACTCGGTCCATGACCGAACGTTGGGCTCTGGCCTCGGCAGAGGGCGGCGGTGCACTGCTCGCACCGCTTGACCGGGACGGGCTGCCCGCCGGTCCCGTCCTCGCCGAACCCGACCTCGTGGAGGCCGTCCGGTCACGGCCCGACGTGCTGCGCTGGGTCTGGCGGTCGACCGCCGAGATCTATCCACGACTGCTCGCGGCCGGGGTCCGGGTCGAGCGCTGTTACGACGTGGAGTGCGCCGAGCTGCTGCTGCTCGGGCACGAGGGGCGCCTCGGGGAGCCCCGCTCCGCGGCCGCTGCCTTCGCCCGCCTGCACCACACCGCCGTGCCTCCCGATCCGCCGCCCCGGTCCGCCGAGCCCGGATCGCAGTCCTCCCTCTTCGAGCCGCGGTCGGGGACGGACGTGCCCTTCGACGCGCTCCTCGCCGTCTATGCCGAACAGATGCGCCGGCATGACGCGGCGGCGCATCCGGGCCGCATGCGGCTGCTCACCGCGTCCGAGTCGGCCGGAATGCTCGTCGCCACGGAGATGAACCGGGCGGGTCTGCCCTGGCGGGCGGATGTGCACAGGGACCTGCTGCACGAGCTGCTGGGCGAGCGGTACGCGGGCGGCGGGGAGCCCCGCCGGCTGGCCGAGCTCGCGGACGAGGTCTCGGCTGCCTTCGGCAGACGCGTGCGCCCCGACCTGCCGAACGATGTGCTGAAGGCGTTCGCGCAGGCCGGGATCAAGGCCAGGTCGACCCGGCGCTGGGAGCTGGAGGAGCTGGACCACGCGGCCGTGGAGCCGCTGATCGCGTACAAGAAGCTGTACCGGATCTGGACGGCGCACGGCTGGAGCTGGCTCCAGGACTGGGTCCGTGACGGCCGCTTCCGACCGGAGTACCAGCCGGGTGGCACGGTCAGCGGCCGGTGGACGACGAACGGCGGCGGCGCCCTGCAGATCCCCAAGGTCATACGGCAGGCCGTCGTCGCGGACGAGGGCTGGCGGCTGGTCGTCGCCGACGCGAACCAGATGGAACCGCGCGTCCTGGCCGCGATCTCCCGCGACCGGGGGCTGATGGAGGTGGCCGGGCACGACGGCGACCTCTACAAGGCCCTGTCCGACCGGGCCTTCCACGGCGACCGCGACCACGCGAAGATCGCCCTGCTCGGCGCGATCTACGGCCAGACGTCCGGCGACGGGCTGAAGAACCTGGCGGCACTGCGCCGGAGGTTCCCACAGGCCGTCGCGTACGTCGACGATGCGGCGAAGGCCGGTGAGGAGGGCCGGCTCGTACGGACCTGGCTGGGCCGGACGAGCCCACCGGCCGCCGGGGCGGGGGAGGACGAGGAGGCGGGCATTCCGCAGGAGGCAGCGGAGGTGCGGGGCGAGGGCGGTTCAGAGGGCTCGGGAGACACCGAATTCACTCCGGGATACGCCTCGTCGAACGCTCGCGCGCGGGGCCGTTTCACGCGGAACTTCGTGGTTCAGGGCAGCGCCGCCGACTGGGCGCTGCTGCTCCTGGCCGCACTGCGGCGGACGCTCGCCGCCGGACAGCTGCGGGCCGAGCTGGTCTTCTTCCAGCACGACGAAGTGATCGTGCACTGCCCGGCCGAGGAGGCCGAGACCGTGGTGGAGGCGATCCGCGCGGCCGGGGAACTGGCCGGGCGGACCGCCTTCGGGGAGACACCGGTGCGGTTTCCGTTCACGACGGCCGTCGTCGAGCGCTACTCCGACGCCAAGTGAGGCCCGGGTGGGGTCACTTCTGGAGCTTCAGCCACTCCGCGCTGGTCACCAGTGCGGTGAGCTGCTCGCTGGTCAGCGGGCTAGGACCACGTGGCGGCCGACGCCTGGTCGCCGGAGTTGAAGGCCGGCACGACCGGCCGCGGACTCGCCGAACCCGGATGCGTTGGCCGGAGGGTGGGGCAGAGGGCCCCGCCCACACGGCTGACCGCGCGGACGGGAGAACGGCTGATGGGCTGGGCCGAGGACGTCCACATGCGCTGGTGACTCCCCCTCGGGCGGTGGCCCGGGTAGGTTCCCCTCATGCACACAGGCCAACCGCTGGGCTCAGGACGCACCGCCGATGTGTACGCGATCGACGAGTCCTGGGTCCTGCGCCGCCACCGCGACGGCACCGACGCCACGCCGGAACTGGCCGTCATGGCCTACCTCGCCGCCACCGGGTTCCCGGTCCCGCGCATAGGCCCGCCCGCCGGTCCCACGATGCCGGTCTCCGATCTGGTGCTGCAACGGCTGACCGGCCCGACCATGGCCGAGGCCCTGCTCGCGGGCACGCTCAGCGGCCCGGAGGGCGCCGAGATGCTGGCGCGGCTCCTGCGCGAACTGCACACGATCCCGCCCCGGCTCTCCCACGACCCTGACGACCGGATCATCCATCTCGATCTGCATCCGGAGAACGTGATGCTGACGCCCCACGGGCCGATGGTGATCGACTGGAGCAATGCCTCAGAAGGCCCGCCGGCGCTGGACCGGGCCATGTCGTGCCTGATCCTGGCCCAGGTCTCGCTCGGCCCTACGTTCCCGGCGGGAGCCGCCGTCCGGGCTCTGCTCGCAGAGCTGCTGCACCGGCTCGCCGAGGACGGCGGCGTACCCGCCGACGCCCTCGCCCGGGCCAGGACGCTCCGGACCGCGGACCCGTTCCAGACCGAGCGGGAGCTGGCGGTACTCGACGAGGCGGCGGAGCTGGTCGCTGCCACGGCGGCGGGCTGAACCGCGCCTCGCGGCTACCCCCGCAGATAGGCCAGTACGGCCAGCACCCGGCGGTTCGTCCCGTCCGTCAGCGAGAGGTCGAGCTTCGTCAGGATCGAGCCGAAGTGCTTGCTGACCGTGCCCTCACTGACCGACATCGCCTGTGCCACCGAGGCGTTCGAACGGCCCTCGGCCATCAGCGCCAGCACCTCCTGCTCACGTGCGGTGAGCCGGGACAGCGGATCGCGGCGGTGCCTGAGCAGTTGGCGTACGACCTCCGGGTCGACCACGGTGGCGCCGTCGGCGACCCGCCGGAGCGCGTCGACGAACTCCTCCACGTTGCCGATCCGCTCCTTGAGGAGGTAGCCGACGCCCGTACCGTCGGAGGAGTCCAGCAACTCCTCCGCGTAGGCCCGCTGGACGTACTGACTCAGGACGAGGACGGGCAGCCGCGGCCGGGCCTCGCGCAGGGCGACGGCCGCCCGCAGCCCCTCGTCGGAGAATCCGGGCGGCATCCGCACATCGGTCACGACGATGTCCGGCCCGTGCTCCTCGACCGCCGCGGTCAGTTCGCCGGCGGTGCCGACGCCCGCCACGACCTGGTGGCCGAACCGCTCCAGCAGACCGACGAGACCCTCTCGCAGGAGCACGCTGTCCTCGGCCAGAACGATGCGCAACATCAGATCCTCAACGTCATGGGGCGGCGGGCGTACGGGACATGGCGCCCGCGCCCAGGGCGTGCACGGGAACGTCCAGC
The DNA here is from genome assembly GCF_042717135.1 of Streptomyces sp. NPDC058620. Lineage (NCBI taxonomy): Bacteria > Bacillati > Actinomycetota > Actinomycetes > Kitasatosporales > Streptomycetaceae > Streptomyces > Streptomyces sp. NPDC058620. The sequence continues at coordinate 128,957 of NZ_JBHXQO010000010.1, read as the reverse complement.
CGGAAGACGGTCGGCCCTCCGGGCGGGCTGGACAGTAGCAGGTGGCCGTCCAGCACGGAGACACGGTCGGCCACCCCCTGGAGCCCGGTGCCACCGGCCGTGTCCGCGCCGCCCGCCCCGTCGTCCCGGACCTCGACCACCAACGACCCCGCTTCCACCCGGCCGTTCACTTCGGCCCGGCTCGCCCCGCTGTGCTTGGCCATGTTGGCGAGCGCCTCGCAGACCGCGAAGTACACGGCCGTCTCCACGTGTTCGGGCAGCCGGCCCGGCAGTGCGAACTCCACGTCGACCGGCACCGCCGACCGGTCCGCGAGGTCCTCGACCGCTGCCTGAAGACCTCGGTCGGTGAGTACCTGGGGATGGATTCCCTGGATCAGTTCCCTGATCTCGACCAGCGCCGCCCGGGCCTCGTCGTGGGCCGTGGCGAGCAGACCGCCCAGCGGCTCGGCCGGGCTCTCCAGCCTGGCCAGTCCCAGCGTCATCGACAGGGCGACGAGCCGCTGCTGCGCGCCGTCGTGCAGGTCGCGCTCGATCCTCCGGCGCTCCGCCTCGAACGCGTCCACCAGCCGCATCCGCGACCGCCCCAGCTCCACGATCCTGGCGTCCGTTCCGCTGCCGCCCGAGGACAGCATCCACCGGGTCAGCGCACCCCTCGCCGCAGCCGCCACCCCCACCGGGTAGGCGAACGCGGCCAGCAGCACGGCACCGAGGAGCGCCGCGGCGCACGCCTGGGGATACGTTTCGGCCAGTCCGAGCTTCAGTACGCGCACCTCGTCGCCACCGGTGACCACGGCCATCACGACCGGTGTCGAGAGCAGCCCGCCGCAGACCGCGAGCACGGTCCCGATCACCAGCGCCTCCAACGGCCACAGCACCCAGGCGAGCAGCATGGCGAAGCCGAGCTCCTGCCAGGTGGCCCGCTCCCGGAGCCGGGTCCGCACCCACGCGTCCGGTCCGGTCCGGCCCGGGTCGCGGTGCGGATCACCGAGCGGGCCGGGGTCGACGAGCCGCAGCCGCCGACGCTCCAGCGCCGCCACCGGGATGCCGGTGAGCGCGAGCATCAGGAGGAGCGGAATGCCGATCAGTACGAGCGTCAGCGCACTGCCCACGACCGCCAGCAGCAGTACGCAGACGAGGACGGCGAGCCCGACGGGCACCCCGCTGAGCAGATAGAGGGCCGCACGCCACGGCCAGCCGCCGAGGAGGTAGCGGGGCCTTCGAAGAGCCTGTCCGATGCTGTGGGAGCGCATGAGCGCACGGTAGAAGGTGCTGGTCGGGGGCGGCCACCCAGCTGGCTCCACCTTCTGCCGGGTGCTGAGTGGAGGTGGAGCCACCTCCACCTCCAGGACTCCCCCTCGCTGCGATGTGCGCGCCGCGCGCCGCCGGTTGAGTGGTCCTCATGAATCAGCAACCAGCCGCCGACCCGCCCGCCGTACGGCTCAGTTCGGTGACGCGCTCCTTCGGGAAGTCCGCCGACGCCGTCACCGCCCTGGACGACGTCAGCCTCACCATCCCCGGCGGAACCTTCACCGCCGTCATGGGGCCCTCCGGTTCCGGCAAGTCGACGCTGCTCCAGTGCACGGCGGGTCTGGACCGGCCGACCGGCGGCCGGGTGTTCCTCGGGGACACGGACCTGACGGGGCTCAGTGAGCGGAAGCTGACTCTGCTGCGCCGCGACCGCATCGGATTCGTCTTCCAGGCGTTCAATCTGCTGCCTTCCCTCACGGCGGCGCAGAACGTGGCGCTCCCGTTGCGGCTGGCGGGCCGACGGCCCGAGCGGTCCGAGGTGCGTGACGTGCTGGAGCAGGTCGGTCTCGCCGACCGGGCCGGCCACCGGCCCGCCGAACTGTCCGGCGGGCAGCAGCAGCGGGTGGCCCTGGCCAGGGCCCTCGTCACCCGCCCGGAGGTGCTGTTCGGTGACGAGCCGACCGGGGCGCTCGATTCGCAGACCGGAAAGGAGGTGCTGACACTGCTGCGTTCCATGGTCGACCGGGGCCAGACCGTGATCATGGTGACGCACGATCCGGTGGCCGCCTCGTACGCGGACCGCGTGGTGTTCCTCGCCGACGGATCGGTACGGGACGAGCTGTACGAACCGACCGCCGAACAGGTCGCCGCGCGCATGACCGCAGCGGCGGTGGCCTCGTGCTGAGCCTCGCCCTGCGCTCGATGCGGACCCGCTGGGTCACGTTCATCGGCTCGTTCGTCGCCCTGGCCCTGGGCGTCGGGCTGATCGCCACCACGGGAATGGCGCTGGCGGCGACCTTCAGCGCCCCGGAGCGCGAGCCGGAACGGTTCGCCGCGGCCCCGGTCGTGGTGCGGGCGTCCGACACCCTGCGGATCGCGACACCGATCGGGGAACGCACACAGCGACTGGCCGACCCCCGGCCGGTGCCCGCGGAACTGGCCGCCCGGCTCGCCACCCTGGGACGTACGGCGCAGGACCGGACGTTCCCCGTCCGCATGGTCTCCGGGGGCGAGGACCTCGTCGGTCACCCCTGGTCGGTCGCCGCCGCCACTCCCTACCGCCTCTCCTCGGGCCGTGCCCCGCGAGCCCCCCACGAGATCGTCGTGGCGACGGATGCTCATGGCGGCTTCCGCGTCGGTGAGCGAGTCGAGCTCGCCGCGGCCTCCCGGCACACCCCCGAGAACGTGACCGTACGGACCGTCGTCGGCACCGTGCCGCCCACCGGCTTCGAGAACGCCGTGTTCTTCGGCGACGCCGAGGCGGCCCGTATCTCGCCGCCGGTCGACGCGGTCGTGGTGCACGCCGACCCCGCGGCCGTACGCCGCTTGGTCGCGGGCGCCCCCGGCATGACCGTCCTCACGGGTGACGAACGGCGCAGGGCCGATCCCGACCCCGACCGGGACAGCGAAGCACTGGTCGCAGTCAACGCGATGCTCGGCACGGCGGCCGGCATCACCGGCTTCGTCTCGGTCTTCGTCGTGGCGTCGACGTTCTCCTTCACGGTGGCGCAGCGGCGGCGCGAGTTCGGGCTGCTCCGTACGGCGGGTGCCACGCCCGGTCAGGTACGGCGCATGGTGGTCGCCGAGGCAGCCGTCATCGGTGTGCTCGCCTCCGCGGCGGGCTGCCTGCTCGGCGACGCCGCTGCGCCCCGGCTCGCTTCCTGGATGACCGGTGCGGGAATCGCGCCGTCCTGGTTCGCCATCGGTGACGTGACATGGCCGCTGCACGCCGCGTTCTGGACGGGACTCTTCGTCGCGCTGGCCGGTGTCGTGGTCTCCTCCCACCGGGCGGGACGGATCGGCCCCACCGAGGCACTCCGCGAGTCCGCCGTCGACAGCCGGACCATGCCGCCGAGCCGTCTCCTGGTGGGCTCCGCCGTCCTGCTGACCGGCCTGGGGCTGCTGGCCTGGGCCCTGTTCACCGATCCGGGGGACATACTGAAACGGAAGACGTACGTCCTCCAGCCCATGTGGCTGATCGTCGGCTTCGCGCTCTTCGCCCCGCTGCTGGTACGCCCGCTGACCCGCCTGCTGACCTGGCTGCCCGCGCAACTCCCCGGCGCCACTGGTCTGCTGGCCCGGCAGAACGCCTCCACTTCGGTGCGCCGCACCGCGGCCGTCGCCGCGCCGGTCCTCATCACCGTCGCCCTGGCCGTCTCGCTGCTGGGCACCGTGGCCACTATCAACGGGGCCAAGGCCACCGAAGCGGCGGCGCAGACCGGCGCGGACTGGGTGACGGCGGCCGACGAGGGACGCACCCTGGACCCGCGCTTCCTGACCCGGGCTCAGGAAGTCCCGGGTGTGATCACCAGCGCCTCCCGCTCGACCGCCGTCACCGTCCTCGAAGAGGGCACCGCGCTCATCCGCTCCGACGCCAGGGCCGTCGACCCGTCCGCCCTCTCCCGGGTCGCCCGCCTCCCCGTCGTCTCCGGCCGCATCACCGACCTGGACGACGACTCCATCGTCGTCAACGAGGAGTGGGAGACCCGGACCGTCGGGCAGCGGGTGAGCGTCTGGCTCGGCGACGGCCGCAAGGTGTCCCTTCGCATCGCCGCGGTCCTGCGCGTCGGCACCGGCTCCAACGGGGTGTACGTGACACCGAAGAACGCGGCCGGCGCCGGGATCGACCGTATCGACATCAAACTCCTTTCCGGAGCGGACCGTCCGGCCACCGCAGCCCTCCTGGAAGAGGCCGGCCGGGCAACCGCCACCCCGGTCCTGACGAAGGACGCCTGGGTGGCCGAGCACTACCCGCGCACCAGCGAGAACACCCGCATGGGGCTGCTCCTGATCCTCGGAATCGCCCTGCTGTACACGGGCATCGCCCTCGCCAGCACCCTGGTGATGGCCACCTCGGACCGGGTCCGTGACCTCGCGGTGCTCCGCCTCACCGGCGCCACGAAACCGCAGGTCCTGCGTCTGGTCGCCGTCGAAGCCCTGGCGGTCGTGGCCGTGGGCGCCGTCCTCGGCGGCGCGGTCGCCGCCCTGAACCTCCTGGGCGTCAAGGGCGCCCTGGAACTGCTCGCCGTGAGCTCTCCGGTGATCGTGCCCTGGGGCACCGTGGGCGCACTCGTGGCCGCGAGCGCCGCCCTGGCGACGGTCTCCGCCGTCCTCCCGGCCCTGGCGGCCCTGCGCACCCGGCCGGTCGAACTGGCCGGGATGCGCGAGTGACGCTCCCTCAGCCCTGCGCTCCGGTCACGACGGGCCGTTCCGAGGGCAGGCCCCACTCGCTCCAGGACCCGTCGTACACGGACAGTCCGCGATACCCCGCCAGTTCGGCGCCCAGCGCCAGTACGCAGGCGGTGACTCCGGAGCCGCAGCTGAAGACCAGCCGCTCGCGCTCCCCCGCGAGCCCGTCGAAGGCGGCTCGCAGTTCCGCGACCGGAAGCATCCGCCCTTCCCGCTGAAGCTCGACGAAGGGCAGATTCACCGCACCGGGCATATGGCCGCTCCGCAGCCCCGCCCGGGGCTCGGGGACCGTACCCGAGAACCGCCCCCGGGCACGGGCGTCGAGAACGACGGCCGCCGGATCGGCGAGAGCCGCCGCGACCTCACCGCTCCCGACGACGAACCCGGCACGCGGCCGGGCGGTGAAGTCGCCCTCCGGCACGGCGGGCGCGGGCCCGCCGCTCTCCAGCGGCAGCCCGGCAGCCGACCAGGCGGGCAGCCCGCCGTCGAGCACGGCGACCCGGTCGAAGCCCATCGCCCGCAGCATCCACCAGGCCCGGGCACTGGAGTAGATTCCCACGGCGTCATAGACGATCACGGTGTCGGCGTCGTGGACGCCCAGCGCCCGCATCTCCCGCGCGAAGACGTCCGCGCCGGGCATCGTGTGGGGCAACGGCCCGGAGTGGTCGGACATCGCTCCGTCGATATCGAAGACCCGAGCCCCCGGAATCCGCCGCTCCGCCCCCCGGTCCGCGCCCACGGAGGCATCGAGCACCACAAGGCCCGGCTCCCCGAGCCGCTCCCCGAGCCACTCGGCACCGACCAGAGGACCGGGAAGAATTCCCACCGGCTCCCGCACACCCACGTTTCTCTCCCACTCTCAAAATCTCTCGAAAGGACATGGGTCCCGGGCGGGGACTCATGCGGCCCCGCACTCCGGCCCGGGTACTGGACTCGTCCAGTTACCGGACTCGGAAGATCACCGCGAGGAGCCGTTCCGCTCGCACCCGGACCTGCGGTTCCGGGTGCCACATTGCCACGGAGAGCACCACCGTGACCATGGCGAAGAAAGGGTACGAAAAGGCTGCGATCTGCGCATCAATTCCCATGCGAGGGAGATTACTTGACGCCCGGAATTCACTAATTTACTCATATGCGAGCGCGGCATAAAGTTATACGCGTCCACGCCATGGAAGTGCGCTGATCAGGCATGGTGTGTGCGACCTTTTCAGCCACCCCCTGGCCGAGTTCTGCTGTGCCCCACTTCACACGGGCTTCGCGCGATGAGGGCGCGAAGATCGGCGTGCCGCCCCCGTTCGGACCCCCGTTCGGACCCCGTTCGGACCCGTTCGGACCGTCCGGGCACAAGAAAAAGCCCCAGGTCCCGGTGAGGAGTCCTGGGGCTTTCGCGGAGCCGCCTTCGGGATTCGAACCCGAGACCTACGCATTACGAGTGCGTTGCTCTGGCCAACTGAGCTAAGGCGGCACGCCCTGTCGCACTATGGTGCGATCAGCAGCGGGCCCAAGTCTACACAGTTTCCGGGGGTGCTCCGTACCGGCCGCCCCCGGAGACGTATCCGCAGGTCAGGTGCGGGAGAAGCGGGTCAGGAGCACTTCTTGCCGGCCTTGGGGGACGTGCCCTCCAGGAGGTACGTGTTGATCGCCGTGTCGATGCAGTCGCTTCCCCGGCCGTACGCCGTGTGGCCGTCGCCCTCGTACGTGAGGAGCGTGCCGGAGGAGAGCTGGTCCGCGAGCGACTCGGCCCACTTGTACGGCGTGGCCGGGTCCCGGGTGGTGCCGACCACGACGATCGGCGCCGCGCCCTTCGCTTCGGTGCGGTGCGGGGTTCCGGTGGGCTTCGCCGGCCAGTAGCCGCAGTTCAGCGCCGCCCAGGCGAAGCCCCTTCCGAACACCGGGGACGCCTCCTCGAAGCCGGGGACGGCCCTCCGGACCGCGGAGGGAGCGTCGAAGGCCGGGGGCAGGTCGAGACAGTTCACGGCCGCGTTGGCGAACATCAGGTTGGCGTACGAGCCGTCCGGCTCGCGCTCGTAGTAACTGTCGGCGAGGGCGAGAAGGCCCGAGCCGTCGCTGCGCTCGGCGCCCGCCAGGGCCTCACGGAGCTGCGGCCAGGCAGCCTCGTCGTACATGGCGGCGATCACCCCGGTCGTGGCCAGCGACTCGCTCAGCTTCCGGCTCTCGCCGGTCGGGATCGGCTTGGCGTCCAGGTCGGTGAAGAGCCGCTTGAGCGCGGTGCCCGCCGCGTCCGTGGAGGTGGTGCCGAGGGGGCAGTCCTCCTTCTTCACGCAGTCCGCGGCGAAGGACTGGAACGCCGCCTCGAAGCCCGCTGTCTGGTCGCGGTTGATGTCGATCGCCGGGAGGGACGGGTCCATCGCACCGTCGAGGACCAGCCGGCCCACCCGGTCCGGGAAGAGCTCGGCGTACGTGGCACCGAGGAACGTGCCGTACGACGCTCCCACGTAGTGCAGCTTCTCGTCGCCGAGCAGGGAGCGCAGGACGTCCATGTCGCGGGCCGTCTCGGCCGTGGAGACATGCGGGAGGACCCTCGCGGAGCGCTTCTCGCAGCCCTTGGAGAACTTCTCGAACGCGGCGCTCAGCCTGGTGACCTCGGCGTCGTCGTCGGGGGTCTGGTCGACCTGGGTGAAGGCGTCCATCTCCTTGCCGGTCAGACACTCGACGGGCTCGCTGCGGGCCACACCGCGCGGGTCGATGGCCACCATGTCGTAGCGGGCACGGACCGGCGCCGGGTAGCCGATGGCCGCGTACCCCTGGAGGTAGCCGACGGCCGAACCGCCCGGGCCACCCGGATTCACCAGGAGCGAGCCGATCCGCTTGCCCGGTCCGGTGGCCTTCTTACGGGAGACGGCCAGCTTGACGTCCCCGTCCTCGGGATTCCCGTAGTCCAGTGGCGCCTTCATGGTGGTGCACTGGAAGCCCTCCACACCGCAGTCCCGCCAGTTCAGCTTCTGCGCGTAGTACGGCTTGAGATCCTTGAGGGCCGCGGCCCCGGCGGCCGACGCGCTCGTCGTCGACGATCCGCTGCTGCAGCCGGAGATGAGGAGGCCGGCAGTGCCGAGCGCGGTGGCGGAGATGCGGAGCAGGCGCCTGGTGTCCATCCCCGGAGCGTAGTCGCCGGGTGACGACTCGTCCGATTCCCTGCTCATTCGGGTGAATTCCCCACCTGCGGCGGTGTCAGCCGGCCCGGAGCGCCATCGTCATCGCCTCCACCGCCAGCAGCGGCGACACGTTGCGGTCGAGCGCCCGGCGGCAGGCGATCACCGCCTCGATCCGGCGCAGGGTGCGCTCGGGGGTCGACGACCGCGCGATCCGGTCGAGCGTGTCTTCCGCGTCCGCGTTGGCGATGGCGATCCGCGAACCGAGCTGGAGGGCAAGTACGTCGCGGTAGAAGCCGGTCAGATCGGTGAGCGCCAGGTCGAGGCTGTCGCGCTGCGAACGGGTCTTGCGGCGCTTCTGCCGGTCCTCCAGCTCCTTCATCACCCCCGCCGTCCCACGGGGCATGCGACCCCCGGCGACGCCGCCGAGGGCCGCCCTCATGTCCTCGGTCTCCTTGCCGTCGACCTCGTCCGAGACCTGCTTGGCCTCCTCGGTCGCGGTGTCGATCAGCTCCTGGGCGGCCTTCAGGCAGCCACCGACGTCGTCGATCCTGAGCGGGAGCTTGAGCACGGCGGCACGGCGGGCCCTGGCCCGCTCGTCCGTGGCCAGGCGACGGGCCCGGCCGATGTGCCCCTGGGTGGCGCGGGCCGCTGACGCGGCGCGCTCGGGGTCGATGCCGTCCCGCCGGACGAGGACGTCGGCGACGGCGTCGACGGACGGTGTGCGCAGCGTGAGGTGGCGGCAGCGGGAACGGATCGTGGGCAGGACGTCTTCCAGGGAGGGCGCGCAGAGCAGCCACACCGTACGGGGGGCGGGCTCCTCGACGGCCTTCAGCAGAACGTTGCCCGCGCCCTCGGTCAGACGGTCGGCGTCCTCCAGGATGATGACCTGCCAGCGGCCGATGGCCGGGGAGAGCTGGGCGCGGCGGACCAGCTCGCGGGTCTCCTTCACACCGATCGACAGCAGATCGGTGCGGATGACGTCGACGTCGGCGTGCGTACCGACCAGGCTGGTGTGGCAGCCGTCGCAGAAGCCGCAGCCGGGGATGCCGCCGAGGGCCCGGTCCGGGCTGGTGCACTGGAGCGCGGCGGCGAAGGCGCGGGCGGCGGTGGACCGGCCGGAACCCGGCGGTCCTGTGAACAGCCAGGCGTGCGTCATCTTCGAGCCCGGGGGCACGGGCTCACCGGTGGCGATGGCGGTGACCAGCACATCGGCGTCACGGGCGGCCGCGGCGAGCTGCTCCTGCACCCGGTCCTGTCCGACGAGGTCGTCCCATACGGTCATGGGTCACCGCCCTTCCGGTGGTGTGGTGGTGCGTCGCGCGTGGGGTCAGCCGTGCGCCGCGCGTGGGTGTGGTGGTGCGTCGTACCGCGGGCTCGGGTGTTCCCGCGGCCGGGGGGCCGGGCCGGATTCCCATTGTGGGGGAAGGGTCTGACAATCCCGGCTTCCGTCCGCCGGAACGGGCCGCCCGACGGCTCTCCCGGACACGGCTGCCGGTTCCACGCCCTCGGCGGGCCCGGAATTCCGGGCCCGCCGAGGGGAGTGGGACGGATCGGTCAGCCGCGCGGACGGCGGCCCCGGCCGGGCGGGCCCGGGTCCTCGTCATGGCCGCCGAGCAGTTCGTCGGCCAGCGACGGCAGGTCGTCCAGCGGCGTCTCCTCGGCCCAGTCGGGCCGGGGGCGCTTCTGGCGGGCCTGACGGTCGTACGCGTCCTGGGTGGCCCGCGGGTCGTCGCCGATCTGCGGCAGCTCGCGCGTGCGCTCGTTCTCGCTCTCCGCAGCGGGCGGGGCAGGGCGCTCGTCGCGGAAGATGCCCGGCGGCACGCGGTCGGACGGTGCCTCGTCCCGTACGGGCGGCAGCACCGCCGTCTCGTCCGCGTCCCGTGCCGGACGGCGCCCGGCGGGATCGTCCACCCGCGGCAGCATGGCCGTTTCGGCGTCGTCCGCGGCCGGACGGCCGGAGCGGGGAGAGCGGTCGGAGCGCGGGCGGTCGGCCGGGGGCGCCACCGGCGAAGGCACCGGCTGCGTCACCTCGTTCGCCCCGACGATCGGCGTCGGCACCGTGAGCTCGTTGTCGGGCATGGACGGCCCGGACCGGTCGGACGGAGCGGACGGCTGCGAGCGTTCGGGGCGCTGCGCGCGCTCCGCTGCCGCAGCCGCTGCCGCAGCGGCAGCAGCAGCCTCGGCCTCCGCCCTGGAGGCCGCCTCCGCCTCCGCCCTGGACGCCGCCTCGGCCTCCGCCCTGGACGCAGCCTCCGCCTCTGCCCTGGACGCGGCCTCGGCCTCCGCCTGACGCCGTGCCTCCTCGGCCCTCAGCAGGGCCTCCTCCGCCTTGCGCTGCTTCTCCAGACGCCGTGCCTCGGCCTCCTTGCGCAGTCGCGCCTCTTCCTCGGCCTGCCTGCGAAGGCGTTCCTGCTCGGCCGCGCGCACCTGCTCCTCGGCCTCGCGCCTGGCCCGCTCCTCCTCCGCGAGACGGCGGGCCTCCTCGGCCCGCAGCCGGGCCTCTTCGGCCTGCCGCTCGGCCTCGCGCTGCCGCGCCTCCTCCAGCTCGCGGCGCTTGCGCTCCTCCTCCTCGGCACGGAGCCTGGCGAGCTGTTCCTGCCGCTCGCGCTCCAGCCGCTCCTCCTCGGCCTTGCGGGCCGCCTCTTCCTCGGCCCTGCGCCTGGCCTCCTCCTCGGCCGCCCTGCGCGCCTCCTCCTGGGCCTTGATCTCGGCCTCGGAGAGCGGGAGGAGCCGGTCGAGCCGGTGGCGTACGACGGTGGTGATCGCTTCCGGTTGCTGGCCGGCGTCCACCACGAGGTAGCGGACCGGGTCGGCGGCCGCGAGGGTGAGGAAGCCGGAACGCACCCGGGCGTGGAACTCCGGCGGCTCGGACTCCAGCCGGTCGGGCGCCTCCGTGAACCGTTCGCGCGCGGTCTCCGGGTCCACGTCCAGCAGCACCGTCAGATGCGGTACGAGGCCGCTCGTCGCCCACCGGGAGATCCGGGCGATCTCGGTCGGGGACAGGTCACGGCCCGCGCCCTGGTAGGCGACGGACGAGTCGATGTAACGGTCGGAGATGACGATCGCACCGCGTTCCAGCGCCGGACGCACGACCGAGTCGACGTGCTCGGCGCGGTCGGCGGCGTACAGCAGCGCCTCGGCCCGGTTGGAGAGCCCGGCCGACGACACGTCGAGCAGGATCGACCGCAGCCGCTTGCCGACCGGCGTCGCTCCCGGCTCGCGCGTCACGACGACCTCGTGGCCCTTGGCCCTGATCCACTCGGCGAGCGCCTCGACCTGGGTGGACTTGCCCGCCCCGTCGCCGCCCTCCAGTGCGAGGAAGAAGCCGGTGGCGGCGGGCGCGACCGTGGGTTCGCCACCGCGCACGGCCTCGCGCAGATCGCGCCGCAGCGGCACACCCGCGCGGTCGTCCGTCTTGGCCAGGAGCACCGCGGCGAGGGGCAGCAGCAGCGCGCCGATGAGCATCAGCGCGAACGCCGCCCCGCCGTGCGCGAAGACGAAGTCTCCGGAGACCAGCCGGTGCCGCCCGATGGCGGCGGCCAGCAGCGGGCCGCCGACGGCGCCGAGCGCGATGAGCACCCGGACGACGGCCTGAAGGTGCTCGGTGGTCCTGGCCTGCCGGAACTCCTCGGTCTCCTGATCGATGAGGGTGTGCCCCGTGCCGGCGGCGACACCGGCCGCGTAACCGGCGAGGAGCGCGAGGAGCAGCCCCGTCGCCGTGTCCGGCACCAGGCCGAGCGCGAGGAGCGCCACTCCGGTGACGGCCGTGGCGAAGGCCAGCAGCCGGCGCCGCGACAGGGTGGGCAGCACCTTCTGCGCCGTACGGATACCGAGGCCGGTCCCGCCGGTCAGCGCCAGGATGAGCAGCGCGAACGTGGCGGGGCCGCCGCCCAGGTCGAGCGCGTGCAGTACGGAGACCGCCGCCGCGGCGGCGATGGCTCCGGCGACCGCGGCGCAGGCGCCGACGACCAGCGGAACCGTGCCGGTGCGGCCCTTGTCGGGTCCCGTGCCGGTGACCGGACGGCGCAGGCCCTCCAGGGGCGAGCGCGGCCGGGGCGTCGGGAGTCCGGGCAGTTCGAGGAAGTACAGGGTCGAGATCGAGGCGGAGAACAGTCCGGCCGCGACGTACGACCCGAGCGCCGCCTGGTGGAACGAGAACCAGTCGAGTCCGGCGCCGAGCAGATTGCCGATCAGGGTGGCGATCAGCAGGGCGGCGCCGGCTGCGGGGATCGCGAGGAAGTTCGTCCGCAGGGAGAGCCTGCGCAGTGCGTCGAGGTGGTCGGGGAGCGGGCGTACGGCGGCGCCCTCGGCGGGCGGGGCGGGCAGCAGCGCGGGGGCCGCGCTCTCCTTCGCGATCGTCCAGAGCCGCTCACCGACGCCGGTGAGGAAGACGGTGATCAGGATCATCATGAGTGCCGTGTCGGGCATCCAGTCGATCCACAGCGGTGCGACGACCAGCAGCGCGAGCCGCAGCCCGTCCACTCCGATCATCAACCAGCGCCGGTCCACCGGCCCGCCCGGTCCCGTGAGCGACGTCAGTGGCCCCAGGAGTACGGCTCCGAAGAGCACCGTGGAAATAATCCGGGCGCCGAACACCGCGGCGACCGCAAGGGCCGCCCCTCTGTATCCGGCTCCGAATGAGCCCTCCAGGACCGCCGCTTGCAGCGACAACAGCACCAGCACGAGAAGGGCGAGTGCATCGCCGATACTGCCGACGAGCTGGGCGCTCCACAACCGCTTCAGCGGGGGAACACGCAACAGGGCTCGTACGGCGCGCTCGCGTGAGTCTGCGGCAAGTGTGTCGGAGGTGGGGCTCACGACCGTTGGCTGCTCGGCTCGCGTCATCCGCCCAGCCTATCCGGAGCGACGCGGTCACCGTTGGCCCCGTCCGAACATACGGCCGCGGGGGGTGTGGGGCGGGCGCCCGCGGAGCCCGCCCCCACTCCTCTGGAAGGGGCGGTACGGCGCACGGGACGGCGGGGCCCGGAGGCCCCGCCGTCCCGTGCGTGTGCCCGGTCCGTCCTCGGTCAGTCTTCCGTCGAGGCCGACGACGAGACCGTCTTCTTCGCCGCTGTGGCCTTCTTGGCCGTCGTCGTCTTCTTGGCCGCCGTCGCCGTCTTCTTGGCGGCCGTCTTCTTCGCCGCCGTCTTCTTCGTGGCGGTGGTCGTCTTCTTCGCCGTGGCCTTCTTCGCCGGGGCCTTCTTCGCCGTCTTCTTCTTGGCGGGACCCTTGGCGCGCTTCTCGGCCAGCAGCTCGTAGCCCCGCTCCGGCGTGATGTCCTCGACGCTGTCGTCGGTCCGCAGCGTCGCGTTCGTCTCGCCGTCCGTGACGTACGCGCCGAAGCGACCGTCCTTCACGACCACCGGAGCCCCGCTCACCGGGTCGGTGCCCAGTTCCTTCAGCGGCGGCTTGGCGGCGGCCCGGCCGCGCTGCTTGGGCTGGGCGTAGATCGCCAGGGCCTCTTCGAGCGTGATGTCGAAGAGCTGGTCCTCGGAGGTCAGCGACCGCGAGTCCGTGCCCTTCTTCAGATACGGGCCGTAGCGGCCGTTCTGCGCGGTGATCTCGACACCCTCGGCGTCCTCGCCCACGACACGCGGCAGCGACATCAGCTTGAGCGCGTCGGCCAGCGTCACCGTGTCCGGCGACATCGACTTGAAGAGCGAGGCGGTCCGCGGCTTCACCGCGTTCTTGCCGGTCTTGGGCGTGCCCTCGGGCAGCACCTCGGTGACGTACGGGCCGTAGCGCCCGTCCTTCGCGATGATCTGGTTCCCGCTCACCGGGTCCGCACCGAGCTCGAAGTCGCCGCTCGGCTTCGCCAGCAGCTCCTCCGCGTACTCCACGGACAGCTCGTCGGGGGCCATCTCCTCGGGCACGTCGGCGCGCTGGTGCCCCTCGGAGTCCTTCTCGCCGCGCTCGATGTAGGGGCCGTAGCGCCCGACGCGCAGCACGATCCCGTTGCCCACGGGGAACGAGGAGATCTCCCGGGCGTCGATCGCACCGAGGTCGGTGACGAGTTCCTTCAGACCGCCGAGGTGGTCGCCGTCGCCGTTGCCCGCGTCGGAGGCCGCACCGGCGCCGTCCGTGCCCGCGCTCGCACCGAAGTAGAAACGCTTCAGCCACGGCACGGACTGGGCCTCGCCCCGCGCGATGCGGTCGAGGTCGTCCTCCATGCGGGCCGTGAAGTCGTAGTCGACCAGCCGGCCGAAGTGCTTCTCCAGCAGGTTGACCACGGCGAAGGAGAGGAACGACGGGACGAGCGCCGTGCCCTTCTTGAAGACGTAGCCGCGGTCCAGGATGGTCCCGATGATCGAGGCGTACGTCGACGGGCGGCCGATCTCGCGCTCTTCGAGCTCCTTGACCAGCGAGGCCTCGGTGTAGCGGGCGGGCGGCTTGGTGGCGTGACCGTCGACCGTGACCTCGTCGGCGGACAGCGCGTCACCCTCCGCGACCTGCGGCAGGCGCCGCTCGCGGTCGTCGAGCTCCGCGTTCGGGTCGTCGGCGCCTTCGACGTACGCCTTCATGAAGCCGTGGAAGGTGATCGTCTTGCCGGAGGCCGAGAACTCGGCGTCCCGGCCGTCGCTCGCCCGGCCGCCGATCTTGACGGTGACCGAGTTACCGACGGCGTCCTTCATCTGGGAGGCGACGGTCCGCTTCCAGATGAGCTCGTACAGCCGGAACTGGTCGCCGGTTAGGCCGGTCTCGGCAGGGGTGCGGAAGCGGTCGCCCGAGGGGCGGATCGCCTCGTGCGCCTCCTGCGCGTTCTTGACCTTGCCGGCGTAGGTGCGCGGCTTGTCCGGCAGGTAGTTCGCTCCGTACAGCTGCGTGACCTGCGCCCGGGCCGCGGTGATCGCGGTGTCCGAGAGGGTCGTGGAGTCCGTACGCATATAGGTGATGAAGCCGTTCTCGTACAGCTTCTGCGCGACCTGCATCGTGGCCTTGGCCCCGAAGCCCAGCTTGCGGCTGGCCTCCTGCTGGAGGGTGGTCGTACGGAACGGGGCGTACGGCGAGCGGCGGTACGGCTTCGACTCGACGGACCGGACCGCGAACGTGGAGTCGGCGAGCGCCGCGGCCAGGGCGCGGGCGTTCGTCTCGTCCAGGTGCAGCGTCTGGCCGGAGGCGGACTTGAGCTGCCCGTCCGGACCGAAGTCACGGCCCTGGGCGATGCGGCGCCCGTCGACCGCGCTGAGGCGGGCGGTGAGCGTCGAGGGATCGGAGGCGTCACCGGTACGGCCGGTGGCGAAGGTGCCGGTCAGGTCCCAGTACTCGGCGGAACGGAAGGCGATGCGCTCGCGCTCCCGCTCGACGACGAGGCGGGTCGCGACGGACTGGACACGGCCCGCCGACAGGCGGGGCATGACCTTCTTCCAGAGGACCGGGGACACCTCGTAGCCGTAGAGGCGGTCGAGGATACGGCGGGTCTCCTGGGCGTCGACCATGCGCTGGTTGAGCTCGCGCGGGTTGGCGACGGCGGCCCGGATCGCGTCCTTGGTGATCTCGTGGAAGACCATCCGGTGGACCGGGACCTTGGGCTTCAGGACTTCCTGGAGGTGCCACGCGATGGCTTCGCCCTCGCGGTCCTCATCGGTGGCGAGGAAGAGTTCGTCGGACTCGGCCAGCAGCTGCTTGAGCTTCCTGACCTGGGCCTTCTTGTCGGCGTTGACGACGTAGATCGGCTGGAAGTCGTTCTCGACGTCCACGCCGAGACGGCGTACCTCACCGGTGTACTCGTCCGGCACCTCGGCGGCGCCGTTCGGGAGGTCGCGGATGTGCCCGACGCTCGCCTCGACGACGTATCCGGGGCCGAGATAGCCCTTGATCGTCTTCGCCTTGGCAGGCGACTCGACGATGACGAGTCGGCGGCCGCCCTGTGCGGTCTCGCTGGTCGGGGACAACTTCGCTCTTCTCTCCGGTCGGCACTCAGTGGGCATCCGGGGCAGCGCAACGACGCTGCCCGCGGTGCTGTCGCTGCGGAGTGTGACGGTACAACCCGCCCCCGTGTCAAACGGCAAAAGCCCGCAACGGCCACTCGAACGGTAACCCGACTTCCGCCATTCCTGCCGCCCGGACCGCTCGGACCGCAGTGCGCACGCCTCCTGCCTGCGCATTCCGAGGCGTCGACGAGGTGGCTGGCCGGAGCCCGCCGGAGGCGCCCCGCCCGGGGTCAGGCCCTGCTGGGGAAGGGAATCAGACGCGGGTGAAGCACCAGACGCCGACGACGAGGAACGTCGCGCCGAAGAGCGTGGCGAGCGCGGTGGAGGCGACGGGGCTCACACCGTGAGCCACCGGCGCGCGGTGGAGGGTGCGCGCCCCTGTCCAGATCAGGAGCGCGGCGCCGAACAGTGCGAATGCCGTACCGGCGAAGACCGCGGTGACGTTCTCCATGTCCGTACCCCTCAAACCCACTCGTCGTCGTGATGCGTCCCGGGTGTGGCCGGGACGGCCTGCTGCCCGGCAGGGGGAGGCTGCCACGCCGGGGCGTCGCCGACACGAACCCCGGGTGAACAGCACTCCCCCGGCCCCTTCTCACATCACGTCGAAGGTCGCGCGGCGCCGGCTGCCGCGCATCCACGCGGGCAGCTCAGTGCGGGACACGTTCGCCGGTCAGCAGGAGCAGCACGGAACCGGCCACATTGGAGACCAGGAAGACATCGCGGAAGCGGAGCCGAGCGCCCCCGGGGCCAGGCCGGACGCGGAGCATCCGGCGGAGGCGGCGAGCAGCACCGCCGCGAGCCCCGGGACGGCCCGAGCGGAATCCGCAGACCCAGCAGGAGGGACGCGACGGTGAGGGTGAAGGTGCTGATGAGAAGCCCGTTGAGTACGTAGGGCAGGGCGCGGCCGAACCAGAGCGGAGCCCGGTGGCGGGGGCTGAGCAGGGCCGCGCCGGGGGTGCCGTAACGGCGCTCGTTAGCAACGGCGAGCGGACGTCCGCCATCCCCGGCTGCCGCCCCGGGAAGACGAAGAAAAGCAGTTGCAGCAGCGGCCCGACCAGGAGCGTGCCGATGAACATGGGCGGCGTCGTCCAGTTGCACAGGGCGCGGCAGGAGATGGCACCGCCGAGGACGACAAGTCGTGCCGCGCGTCCAGCGGGTTGGCGAGCGCGTTCGCGTCGCGCAGCAGGACGAAGGTGGCGGCCAGAAGCAGCCCCATCATGCCGAGCGACAGCACGCGTACGGGCACAGCGACGAGGAAGAGCAGGAGGTGCGCGAAGTCCAGCGGTACGCCGACGAGCACCGCGCCCCAGAGGACCGTCGCACCCATGGCGTAGGTCCCGATGACGGCCGTGGCCAGGGTGATCGGCAGCAGGACGAGGAAGAGCGGGGCCGGGGAGGCGACCAGCGTCTCCCGGGTGCCGAGCCGTCGCTGGTTCTGCACGGCGCCGCCCGATCCGAACAGCACCGAGGACCAGATGCCCATCAGATCCTGTGCGCCGGGGGAGCCGGCTTCCGGCCGCGCCCCGTTCGCCTCCTCGACGATCGCGATGTAGGCGTCCTCCAGGGTCGGTTCGCGGGTGACGACCCGTCCGCCCCGGATGCCGTCGAGCGCCGCCAGGACCCGGGCGTGCAGCCCTGCGCCCCGCTCCGTGTGCACGGTGACGGCCTGCCCGCCGCCGCGCTCCTCCGCCGCCACACCCCGCACCCCGCACCCCGCACCCCGGGCAGGGGCCGGATGCGGTCGAGGTGTTCGTCGGCGGCCCCGTACGCCTCGATCTCCAGGACATCGCGGACCTGGACCCGGGACTTGAGCCGGTCGGGGGTGCCGAGCGCCCGGATCATGCCGCCCGCCATCACCGCGATCCGGTCGCACAACTCATCGGGCTCGGCCATGCAGCGGGTGGTCAGCAGGGTTGTGGTGCCGCCCGTCCGCAGCTCCTCGACGTACGGCGCAGATCGCGGGCCGCCACCGGGTCGACGCCGATGGACGGCTCGTCGAGGAAGAGGACATCGGGCTTGTGCAGCAGGCCGCGGGCGATGTGGAGGCGCTGACGCATGCCGCGCGAGTAGCCCCCCGTGGCGCTCATGCGCCTTCCCCGACCGGCTCCAGGAAACCCTCCTCCACCAGCAGCCGGATCGCCTGCGGAGTGCGGTCGCGCAACAGGACCGGGTCCTCGGACATCAGCTGGGCGATGGCGTCGAGGATGCGGCCGGCGGGAAGCGATCCGTCGCACACGCCGGCGAACCCGGCGCCGACGGCGTCGACCTTCGTGGCGCGGCGCATCCCGCGGTGCTGGCGCAGCACCACGTGCTCGGGGTCCTCCGCGCCCGGCAGACCGACCTGCTCCTGCACGACCTCGGCGGCGAGCGTGAAGCGGGCGGCCAGCAGCGCCGCGTCGTCCTGGTGACGGAGGTAGTCCTGGCGGGCGAAGTGCGCCTCGACCGCGGGGCCGAGCGGCTGCTCCACCGGGTGCGGCCATTCCTCGATCACGATGGACGGCTCGGCCGCACCGGTCTTCCTCAGCGTGATCCAGCCGAATCCGACCGCCTTCGTGCCGAGGGCCTCGAACTCGTCGAGCCATGCCTCGTAGCGCGCGGTGTACTCGGCGGGGTCCGAGCGGTGGTCGCCACTGTCACGCAGCCACAGCTCCGCGTACTGCGTGATGTCCTGCACCTCCCGCTGCACGATCCAGGCGTCGCAGCCGCTCGGCACCCAGGTGCGCAGCCGGTCCTGCCACTCCTCGCCCTCGACGTGCTGCCAGTTGGCGAGGAACTGGGCGTAACCGCCCTCGTTCAGCCGGTCGCCCGCCTGCTGCACCAGGGTCCGGCACAGGTCGTCGCCGCCCATTCCGCCGTCGCGGTACGTCAGCCTGGCGCCCGGAGAGATCACGAACGGCGGGTTGGAGACGATCAGGTCGAACGTCTCGCCGGAGACCGGTTCGAAGAGGGACCCCTCGCGGAGATCGGCCGGGGCGGCGCCGGACAGGGCGAGGGTGAGCCGGGTGAAGGCCAGGGCCCGCGGGTTGAGGTCCGTGGCCGTGACGCGGGTGGCGTGCTGGGAGGCATGCAGCGCCTGGATGCCCGAACCGGTGCCGACGTCCAGAGCGGAACTCACCGGCTCACGGACGGTGATGCCGGCGAGCGTGGTCGACGCCCCTCCGACGCCGAGAACGACGCCTTCCTCGTGCGAACCGATGCCGCCGGCCCCGCCGACCGCACAGCCCAGGTCGGACACGATGAACCAGTCCTCGCCCTCCGGCCCGCCGTAGGGCCGGACGTCGACGGTCGCCCGTACCTCGTCGCCGTCACGTCTCAGCCAGCCGTCCTCGACGCACTCCTCCACAGGGAGCGCGGCGCGAGCCTGCTCGTACGGGACGGAGCGCTGGAGGAGGAAGAGCCGCACCAGCGTGTCGAGCGGCGATTCACCTCTGGTCGCCCGCAGTGCGGGGACCGTTTCGCTGCGGGCGAGCGCGGCGTAGGCGGACGCGCCGAGCCGGTCGAGAAGCCCGTCCGCGGTGAAGGCGGCGGAGAGCAGGGCCTCGCGGAGCGCGGGGATACGGTCGGATGCGGGAAGGCTGGTCGTACTCACCCGCCCATTGTGTCCGCTCCCACCGACAACGGCAGCGGCCCGGCACCCATTGAGGGCGACCGGGCCGCTGACGGGCGGTCCACCGGCTCCTCCGCGGCTCTCCCGCGACCGGGAGGGCCGGGAGCCGCCGGGCTCGCTGTGGTGGTTACGCCATTTCGCTCGCCGTGGTGGTTACGCCTTCTTGCTCGCCGAGGCGGACGGCGACGCCGGGGGCGCGGCGGACGGCGAGGAGGAGGCCGTCGGCTTCTGGCAGCCCTTCTGCTTGGCCATCGCGGTGCCGACCTCACCGGACTGAAGCTTCTTCAGCGCCTGGTCGCCACTGGTGCTGATCTGGTTCAGCTCGTCGGCGATGTCCTTGAGGCCGTCGGCGAACTTCGCCTGGTCCTTCGTGTTGAGGGCGTCGACCTTCGTCTTCAGCTCGGCGTAGGCGGCGGAGGAGGCGTTGAGCTCCTTCACGGCCTCCTTCTGCGTGGTTTCGCCGTCCTCGACGGGCGGCGGGCCCGCCGAGTCCACGGCTGTGCCCAGCGCCTTGTACGCCTGCGAGATCTGCTGGAAGGCGGCCGAGTCGGTCGCCTGGACGTCGGCCGGCTTGCTGTTGTCCGCGGTCTGCCGCTGGATGTCGGCGTTGGCGTCCGCGATCTTCTGCAGCTGGGGCTGGACCTGGTCGCAGACCTCCTTGGCCCAGTCGTTGACCTTGTCGTCGCTGTCGTCGCTGCAGCCCGACAGCGTCAGTACGAGTACCGCACCGCCGGACAGTGCGGCTGCAAGCTTCTTGTTCACCGGATTGGGTCCCTTCCAAGGCTCTCGGCCCCGGAACTTACACGCCAAGTGGGCGACATTCTGGCGCCGGGCGTCGGATCTACGGTCTTTTGCAGCCATTTGCACCAAGGGAAATGAGGGAGATACAACTCACCCAAACGCCCGATCACACGTGCGGAAACTCACCGTTTCGGATGAAGCGCCGCGCAGCACGGCGGGCGGACGTTCCCTCAGAAGGGTGCGCCCGCCCGCCGCTTGTACTCGCACTACGGCCTCCGATGCCCTTCCGGGTAACACGAGGCCGACCTCTCCTGATCAGGAAATGGCTGCCGGATCGGGTGACTTGGCGGGACGGCCGCCGTCGCCCCCGTCGCCCCCTCCGGCCCCGGGACCGTCTTCGTCACCCATGGCGATCCCGCGCCGCTTGGACACGTACACCGCCCCGACGATGACCACGATGGCGAACCCCGCCACCACCGCCCGCACACCGGCGCTCGCGTCCTCCCCGTAACTGAACTGCACGACCGCCGGAGCGATGAGCAGCGCCACCAGGTTCATCACCTTGAGGAGCGGGTTGATCGCCGGTCCGGCCGTGTCCTTGAACGGATCCCCGACCGTGTCCCCGATGACGGTCGCGGCATGGGCGTCGCTTCCCTTGCCCCCGTAATGACCGTCCTCGACGAGCTTCTTGGCGTTGTCCCACGCGCCACCGGAGTTGGCGAGGAAGACGGCCATGAGCGTCCCGGTCGCGATCGCGCCCGCGAGATACGAGCCGAGCGCCCCCACACCGAGACTGAAGCCGACCGCGATCGGCGCCAGCACGGCGAGCAGTCCGGGCGTGGCCAGTTCGCGCAACGCGTCCTTGGTGCAGATGTCGACGACGCGCCCGTACTCCGGCTTCTCGGTGTAGTCCATGATCCCGGGGTGCTCGCGGAACTGCCGCCGCACCTCGTAGACCACGGCCCCGGCGGACCGGGACACCGCGTTGATGGCCAGACCGGAGAAGAGGAAGACGACCGCCGCTCCGAGGATCAGCCCGACCAGGTTGTTGGGCTGCGAGATGTCCAGGCTCAGCCCCAGCTCACCCGCTCCGGCCCCCACGTCCTCGACCGCCGTGGCGATCGCGTCACGGTACGAACCGAAGAGTGCCGCCGCCGCCAGGACGGCGGTGGCGATGGCGATGCCCTTGGTGATCGCCTTGGTGGTGTTGCCGACGGCGTCCAGGTCGGTGAGCACCTGGGCGCCGGCGCCCTGGACGTCGCCCGACATCTCGGCGATGCCCTGCGCGTTGTCGGAAACCGGTCCGAAGGTGTCCATGGCGACGATGACACCGACGGTGGTGAGCAGGCCGGTACCGGCGAGCGCCACCGCGAAGAGCGCCAGCATCACCGACGTACCGCCGAGCAGGAACGCCCCGTAGACGCCGAGGCCGATCAGCAGCGCGGTGTAGACGGCGGACTCCAGCCCGATGGAGATTCCGGCGAGCACCACGGTCGCCGGACCGGTCAGCGAGGACTTTCCGATGTCCCTGACCGGGCGGCGGCTGGTTTCGGTGAAGTAGCCGGTGAGCTGCTGGATCAGCGCGGCGAGCACGATGCCGATGGCGACCGCGACCAGGGCGAAGATCCGGGGATCGCCGCTGTTCGAGGCGATGGTGCTGTCGGTGACGCCGTCCAGTTCGGCGTACGAGGACGGGAGGTAGACGAAGACCGCCACCGCCACCAGGACGAGCGAGATCACCGCGGAGATGAAGAACCCGCGGTTGATCGCGGTCATCCCGCTGCGGTCGGCGCGCCGCGGGGCGACCGCGAAGATGCCGATCATCGCGGTGACCACGCCGATCGCCGGCACGATCAGGGGGAAGGCCAGTCCGGAGTTCCCGAAGGCGGCCGAGCCGAGGATGAGTGCGGCGACGAGCGTCACGGCATACGACTCGAACAGGTCGGCCGCCATGCCCGCGCAGTCCCCGACGTTGTCGCCCACGTTGTCGGCGATGGTGGCGGCGTTGCGCGGATCGTCCTCCGGGATGCCCTGTTCCACCTTGCCGACGAGGTCGGCGCCCACATCGGCCGCCTTGGTGAAGATGCCGCCGCCGACCCTCATGAACATGGCGATCAGCGCGGCGCCCAGGCCGAACCCCTCCAGAACCTTGGGCGCGTCGGCGGCGTACACGAGGACGACGCTGGAGGCACCGAGCAGGCCGAGGCCCACCGTGATCATGCCGACCACGCCCCCCGTACGGAAAGCGATCTTCATCGCTTTGTGCGAAACGGCGGTGAGATCCTTTTCCGGTTCGCCCTCTTCCGGAGTCGCCTCACGCGCGGCTGCGGCGACCCGCACATTGCTGCGTACGGCGAGGCGCATGCCGATGTATCCGGTGGCCGCCGAGAAAAGCGCACCCACCAGGAAGAACAACGAGCGTCCCGCGCGCTGCGACCAGTTGTCGGCCGGCAACAGCAGAAGCAGGAAGAACACGACGACGGCGAAGATGCCGACGGTACGCAGTTGCCGCGCCAGATACGCATTCGCGCCCTCCTGGACGGCTGCCGCGATTTCCTTCATGCGCTCGGTGCCCTCGCCGGCCGCCAGGACCTGGCGTACCAGCAGCTGGGCCACGACCAGTGCGGCGACGGCGACGACCGCGACAACGATGATGATCAGCCGGTTGTCGTCGGTGAGAACCGCGGCCGCGAGTGAGGTGGGACGATCGGAAGGTGCGGAAAACTGCGTCAGTTCTGCCAGTGGTGTGTTGAAGAACCCCGCCATACGTCCTCCTTGACGCTCAGCGCTCAAGACGTGGACGGATTGTAGGGAGCAGAACCTGATCAAAACAGTGGGTGCGTAATGGAATTGACCTTAGTCCCTCAATCGACAAATGATCTCACCCTTGTTTCCGCCCGAATGCAGTAACGGGGCAGAAGCATTGCCGGGAGATCGCTGATCAAGCGGAAACGGAAAGGGCCCTGCTCAGCAGGGCCCAAAAAATGGATCACGCACACCCGGAAGGTAAATCGAACCGGAACGGCTCGGTAATCGGGTTCGAACACGCGCTCCCGCGAGCACGGGAAGCCGGAACGGCATATTCAGGTTCGATCATGCGCATCCGACGTTTCGATCACGCGTACCCACAGGTGCGGTCACGTCGCGCCCCCGAGGGAGCCGGTGCGGTGGTTCAGGCGACCGTCGCCGCGGACTTCGTCGGCCAGGTCATGCGGATCACTCCGCCGTTCGCGCCCGACCTGACTTCCATGTCGTCGACCAGACCGCTGATGACCGCGAGGCCCATCTCGTCCTCGCCCTCACCGTCGGTCTCGGAATCCATCGAGCCGATCGGCCCGCCGGGCGCGGCGTCGGACGATCCGGCCGTGGCACGGGCCTCACTGCCGGGGCCGGGGACCTCGTCGGCGACCTCGATGGAGAAAGCCTTCTCCTCCTCGATCAGCACGACCGTCACCGGGGCGGTGATGCCATGACTGCGGTGCAGTCCGACCGCACGGCTGCACGCCTCGCCCACGGCGAGTCTGACCTCGTCGAGCAACGCCTCGTCGACCCGTGCCCGGCGCGCCACGGCGGCTGCCACAAGGCGTGCCGTCCTGACATGTTCGGGCTGAGCGCTGAAGCGGAGTTCAACGGTGGCCATGTGATCCCCCTCGAACGTATGGGCGTGCTTCTCAGAGGCCCCGGGCGTGTCGCCCGGTACCCCTGCTCTCGAACCTCCGGAAGAGCCGACAAAGCCGGCAGCCGGCCAAAGGCCGACCACCTGCTCGACGCGGCCTGCCTGCTGCCGCGTGCCGGGCTGTTCACTGCCTGCCGGCCGGCCAGATGAGGCCGGCCCGCTCCGACGTCAGTCGGTGGCAGCGACAGCCTCGTCGACCGTGGTGTGAATGGGAAACACCTTGGTCAGACCTGTGATCCGGAAGATCTTGAGAATGCGCTCCTGGTTACAGACCAGGCGCAACGAGCCCTCATGGGCCCGGACACGCTTCAAGCCACCCACGAGCACGCCGAGACCGGTGGAGTCGAGGAAGTCGACGCCTTCCATGTCGACAACCAGGTGGTAGCTGCCGTCATTCACCAACTCGACCAACTGCTCGCGCAGCTTGGGCGCGGTATACACATCAATCTCGCCACCGACCTCGACGACCGTACGGTCGCCACCAGGGCCGGACACATTGCGAGTCGACAAGGACAGGTCCACGGATCCTCCAGCACCTTGCTATCGAGCGGTCGCCCCTCGGTCTCCCCGACGGAGCCAGGGGACGGATCGCCAGCCGCGATGGCATTCAATCACTTACCAGCAGCCATGCACGACGCCTTGGGACCATTGTCCGCCACGCCAGTGACACACTCGGTGCCGATGGCCAAGAATCACCGCCCCAGTCGACCGCCCGAGAGCGGGGGCTCCCGCCCCTCTCCCTCCATGGTCCTCGACCGGCTCGCCGCAGGGGCGAGCCGGTCCGCGCGCATCACTCATACGGAGCACTTGCCCCCGCGAGCGGGAACCCATGCCATCTGGCCGGATCGCATCCGCCCAGAAATTGTCGCGGCGATTCAGCGCGCCGGAATCGCCCATCCGTGGGCGCATCAGGCCGCCGCCGCCGAGTACGCCCTGGACGGCGAATCCGTCGTGATCGCCACCGGCACCGCGTCCGGCAAGTCGCTCGCCTACCTCGCGCCGGTGCTCAGCGCCCTCCTCGACGGCTCGGAGGCCCCGAACGGGCGCGGGGCGACCGCCCTGTATCTCGCCCCCACCAAGGCCCTCGCCGCCGACCAGCGGCGGTCCGTGAAGGAACTCGCGGCGCCCCTGGGCCCCGCGGTCCGGCCCGCGGTGTACGACGGGGACACCCCTGTCGAGGAACGCGAATGGGTACGTCAGTACGCCAACTACGTCCTGACCAACCCCGACATGCTGCACCGCGGAATCCTGCCCTCCCATCCCCGCTGGTCCTCGTTCCTGCGCGCCCTGCGCTTCGTCGTCATCGACGAGTGCCACACCTACCGGGGCGTCTTCGGCTCCCACGTCGCCCAGGTGCTGCGGCGCCTGCGCCGCCTGTGCGCCCGCTACGGCTCCGACCCGGTCTTCCTCCTCGCCTCCGCCACCGCGGCGGACCCCTCGGTCGCGGCAGGCCGCCTGACCGGCCTCCCCGTCAAGGAGGTCGCCGACGACGCCTCGCCCCGGGGCGAACTGGTCTTCGCCCTCTGGGAACCCCCGCTGACCGAACTCCACGGCGAGAAGGGCGCCCCGGTACGTCGTACGGCCACGGCGGAGACGGCCGACCTCCTCACCGACCTGACCCTTCAGGGCGTCCGCTCGGTCGCCTTCGTACGCTCCCGGCGCGGCGCCGAGCTCATCTCCGTGATCGCCAAAGAACGCCTGGCCGAGGTGGACGCCTCGCTGCCCAAGCGCGTCGCCGCCTATCGCGGTGGATACCTCCCGGAGGAGCGCCGCGCCCTGGAACGGGCCCTGCACTCCGGCGAGCTCCTCGGCCTCGCCGCCACCACCGCCCTGGAACTGGGCATCGACGTCTCGGGCCTGGACGCCGTCGTCATCGCCGGTTACCCGGGCACCCGGGCCTCCCTGTGGCAGCAGGCGGGCCGTGCCGGACGCTCGGGCCAGGGGGCGCTCGCCGTCCTGGTCGCCCGGGACGACCCCCTGGACACGTATCTGGTCCACCACCCCGAGGCGCTGTTCCAGCAGCCCGTGGAGTCGACCGTCCTGGACCCGGACAACCCGTACGTCCTCGCCCCCCACCTGTGCGCGGCAGCCGCCGAGCTGCCCCTCACCGAGTCCGACATCGCGCTGTTCGGCCCGGCGGTGCCCGAGCTGCTGCCTCAGCTGGAGGCCGCGAAACTGCTGCGCAGGCGGCCGTCGGGCTGGCACTGGACCCGCCGGGAGCGGGCAGCCGACCTCACGGACATCCGGGGCGAGGGCGGCCGTCCGGTCCAGATCGTCGAGGAGGGCACCGGGCGTCTGCTCGGCACCGTCGACGAGTCGGCCGCGCACACCGCCGTCCACGAGGGCGCCGTCCACCTCCACCAGGGCCGCACCTACCTGGTGCGGAAGCTGGACCTGGAGGACTCGGTGGCCCTCGTCGAGGAGGCGAGCCCGCCGTACTCGACCACCGCCCGCGACACCACCGCCATCTCCGTGCTGGAGACCGACACCGAGATCCCGTGGGGTGACGGGCGGCTCTGCTACGGCTCCGTCGAGGTCACCAACCAGGTCGTCTCCTTCCTTCGCCGCAGGGTGATGACCGGGGAGGTGATGGGCGAGACCAAGCTCGACCTCCCACCCCGCACCCTGCGAACGCGCGCCGTGTGGTGGACGGTCACCGAGGACCAGCTCGATGCCGCCCGGATCAATCCGGAGATCCTCGGCGGCGCGCTGCACGCCGCCGAACACGCGTCCATCGGGATGCTCCCGCTCTTCGCCACCTGCGACCGCTGGGACATCGGCGGGGTCTCCGTACCCCTCCACCCGGACACATTGCTGCCCACCGTGTTCGTCTACGACGGTCACCCGGGTGGCGCCGGCTTCGCCGAGCGGGCCTTCCACACGGCCCGGACGTGGCTGACGGCGACCCGCGAGGCCATCGCGTCCTGCGAGTGCGACGCGGGCTGTCCGTCGTGCATCCAGTCCCCCAAGTGCGGCAACGGGAACGAGCCCCTGCACAAACGAGGCGCCGTACGCCTCCTCACCGAACTCCTGCGCACCGCTCCCCCGGACCCGGAAGCCCCACAGAAGGCGTAAGTGGGCGACGCCTCCCCCGCGTCCGCCCCGGTCCGGCGGCGCTGCCGGGCTACGGGCCTCCTCGCGTCGGAAGCCGCGCAGCAGCCGGGGGCTCCCCCGCGTTCCCGGGCCGCACCCCGCCCGGGGGACCCGCACGGGACCTGACCGCCGGTTCGTACGGGCCGAAGCGGGCGCGGGCCGTCACGTCGGCGATCTCCCCCTGCACGGCGCACCGCACCACCTCCGCCTCCTGTGCCCTGGCCACCCGCCCGGCCGCCTCACACGCGGCTGCCGGGCCCTGAAGAGCGCGGTCGGCCGCCGCGAGGGCCGCCAGGTCCGCCGCGCCGCCGGCCCGGTGCCGGGCCGCCACGGCCTGCCCCAGGGCGAGCACCACCGCAAACACCGCACACAGGGTGGCCGTGGTCATCGCCACCCACACGGTCGCCAGCCCGCGATCACCCGCCCCGATCCCGGTCCTCGGCCCCCGCCTCCGCCACGGCCCCCTCACGGCTCCACCCCCACCACGTCCTCGGCCAGCGCGGCCGCCTCGGCGCTCAGCGTGAGCGCCAGTGGGCCCGGTCCGGGTGCCGGTGCCTCCACGCGGACCCGCCACAGCTCCCCGGACCGCTCCACGTCGACCCGCGCCTCCCCGGGCGCCGCCGACCGCGCCGCGTCCAGCACCGCCGAGGCCGGCTCCGAACGGGCCGCTGCCCGCGCCCCCGCCCGTGCCGCGTCCACACACCGGATCTGGGCGGCCGCGGCCACCAGGGCCCAGACGAGGATCAGCGCGAAGGCGACAAGGGCGGGAATGACCATCGCCGCCTCCGCCGTCACGGCACCCCGGTCCCGGCCGGGATGGTCAGGAGGACGCGCCCGGCTCTCCTTCCTGGTCTCAGAACTTCGCATCGAGCGCGTCCTTGATCAGCGACTGCATCGCCGAAAGCACGGGTCCGCTCGTCACGACCTTGTAGAGCACCGCGGCGAATCCGCACGCCGCGATGGTGCCCACGGCGTACTCGGACGTCGTCATCCCACGGTCCGACCGGCCGAACCTGACCAGCCGCCCCCGTCCACCAGCCCACACCCGGCGCACCGAACCCAGCGCCCGCTCCAAGACATTCCCGCTCATTTCAACCCCCGAAATAGATTTGTCGATTTTCTGTTCGGCGACGGGTGACCGCACTCGAACCCTCGCCGCTCTCGTGTCAGCCGGCGGTCAGCAGTCCGGTCGCCAGCCCGACCACCACGGGCGCCACCCCGATCGCCAGGAAGGCGGGCAGAAAGCACAGCCCGACCGGTGCGGTGATCAGCACGCCGGCGCGCTGGGCGCGAGCCACGGCCGCACTCGACCGTTCGGCGCGCATGGCTTGCGCCAGCCGGGCGACCGGTTCGGCCGCCGGCGCGCCGGTCGAACCGGCCCGGTCCAGGCAGCGGGCCAGCGGGCCCGCACCCGGTATTTCCGCGAACCGCCCCCACGCGTCGGCCGGTTCCCCGCCGAGTCGGATCTCCGCCGCCGCCCTGGCCAGCCGGTCACCGACCGGGCCGCCCATGGACTCGCCCACCGCCTCCGCCGCCTCCCTGGGACCGGCCCCGGCAGAAAGACAGGCCGCCAAGAGGTCGGCTACGAGCGGAAGCTGCCCCGCCGCAGCCGCGTCCACATCCCCAGCGCCCGCATCACGCGCCTTCCGGGATCGCTGCCAGCGCCATGTCCCGTACGCCGCGGCCGCCGCAGCCCCACAGCCCGGCAGCCCGCCGACCAGCACCCAGCCGACCGCTGCTGCCCCCGCCGGCCCCGCACACTTCCGCACACCGGCATCGATTCCCGGCCGCCACCGCCGCCGCTTCCCCGCCCCGACCGCCAGCAGCAGCGCCCCGCGTCTGAGCACCGCGCGCTCCCGCCGCCGCCCGACGATGGCGAGGGCCACGTACGCGACCGTGCACACCGCCGCCCCGACCACCCCCAGGCTGTGGACGACGCCCCCTGCTGCCCCGCTCACCCTGCCTCACCCGCCCTGACAATCCGCCGGGCCCACACCAGGCCCGCCGTCTCCAGCAGCCCTCCAGCCGCCAGACAGGCCAGCCCGGCCGGACTGTGCAGCAGCACCCGCAAGGGGTCTGCTCCCAGTGCGGCACCCAGCCCCAGCCCCGCCACCGGCAGCAGCGCCAGCACCACGACCGTCGACCAGGCGCCCGCCAACTGGGCCCGCAACTCCTCCCGCCGGCGCCTGTCCGCCCGTAACGCGCCCTCCAGCCGGTCGAGTCCGGCCGCGAGCCCCGCCCCGCCGTCCACCGCGACCCGCCAGCACGCCGCCACTCCGGCGAGCCCTTCACGCCCCGGCACATCCGCCGCCCGCCGCAGCGCACCCGGCACGTCTCCGCCGAAGCGCGCGGCCGCCAGCACAGCGGCCTCTGCCCCGCCCAGCGCCTCTGCCGAGTCACGAGCAGCCACCAGCAACGCCTGCCCCGGCTCACGCCCCGCCCGAAGCTCCCCCACCACCGCACCGCACAGCGCCATCACCCCATCCGCCGCGCGCTCCCGCTCCCGCTGCCGGGACCGCACCCGCAGCCACCGGCGCACCAACGGCACCGCCACGGCCCCCGCGACCAACGGCAGCACCGAATCGCCCAGCACAGCGAGCAAGACCGCCGCCGGGGCACACAGCCACTCGCGCCGCCCACGGAAGAACAGAGGCATCGCCGAGCAGTACGCGCCCAGCCGATTCGGCTGCGGCGCCGCGTCCACGAACAGCACGCGCGCCCGACGCGGCGCCGGATCGCGCTGCACGGCCGTCCAGGCCGCAAGCCCGGCGCACACCGCCGTCGCACACATCGCGTACCCCGACCCCACGCCTGTCACAGCGCACCTCCGATCAACGAGCTCAGCCGCTCCCAGCCCCGCTCCCGTACGAATCCGTCGGCGCCCCAGCGCAGCGCGGGCACCGTCACCACCAGCCCCGCCGCGTCCCGTTCCAGGACGTGCACCTCGGCGAGCCTCCGCTGCCCGCTCCGGTCCCGCACCAGATGGACCACCACCGACAGCGCGGCCGCCAACTGGCTGTGCAAGGCCGTCCGGTCGAGGCCCGCAGCCGTCCCCAGGGCTTCGAGACGGGCCGGGACGTGTTCGGCGGCGTTGGCGTGCACCGTGCCGCACCCGCCCTCGTGCCCGGTGTTGAGCGCTGCCAGCAACTCCCTAACTATCCGCAGGACACCTACACTCCCACCATGATGCTGAAGCCGCCGCAACGAGCCGGGATCTACTGCCGCTTGTCGTACGCCCCGGACGGGTCGCTCGAGAAGGTCGAGCGCCAGGAGGCCGACTGCCGGGCCCTTGCTGAGCGCCTTGGCTGGCAGATCAGCGAGGCGCACATCTTCCCGGACAACAGCCGTTCGGCCTGGCAAAGGAACCGCTCACGGCCGCAGTGGGACCGCATGTTGCGCTGTGTCGACAACCGCGAGATCGATGGGCTGCTGGTCTACCACGGCGACCGGCTGATCAGGCAGCCGTACGACCTCGAGAAGTTGATCGGGATCTCCGACAGCCGGGGGATGAGAATCGCCAGCCCGTCCGGGACCCGTGACCTGGACTCCCCTGATGACCGGTTCATCCTGCGCATCGAAGCTGCTCAGGCATGCCGGGAGTCCGACAACACGTCGCGCCGTGTTCGACGCGCACTGACCAGCCGCAGGGAACGTGGTCTGACGCAGAACGGAGGCCGGAGGGCGTTCGGGTTCGGCGTGCAGATCGGGACCCGCACGAAGGTTGACCGTGACGGCAACGAGGTCCAGGTCCCGCGGTACGACATGACGCAGCATGTCCCCGAGGAGGCCCGCATCCTGGCGGACGCGGCGGACCGCCTCCTGGCCGGGCAGGGTCAGTCCGGTGTCATTCGGTGGATGAACACTTTCTGCACCACCACCGAGGGCAACCCATGGACGGAGAAGTCGCTCCGGAACCTGCTGCTGTCGCCCCGAGTGGTCGGCCTCATCGAGCACGAGGGCGAGCTGTACGAGGCGGCCTGGGACGGGATCCTGCCCCGCGAGACGTGGGAGAGCGTCCGCCTGTACTACCGCGCCAGTGCCGAGGCGTCCCCCTATGCGGGCAGGGAGCGCCGATACCTGCTGTCCGGTGTCGGCGGTGCCCAGTGCTGCTTCTGTGGCGGCTACGTGCGCGCCAAGCCCACTGGCGGCCGTAACCGCAAGACCGCGCGGATCTACCACTGCCACACGTGCCGCAAGGTGGGGCGGAGCGTGGAACACGTGGACGCGTATGTGAGCGGTCAGGCAGTGGCACTGTTGAACGACCCGCGGTTCGTCGCGGAGCTCACCGCGACGGCCGAGGACCCGGGGCTCGCACAGGAGATCGCCGCCCTGGAGCAGCGGCGGGCGGCGGTACGCCGCCAGCTCGAGGACCTCGCCAACAATCCTGATGTGGATGCGGCCCTGGCGTTCACGGCGCTGGCCTCGTTCGACACCAAGATCCGGGCGGCTCGGGACCAGCTCGCCTCGTCGGCCACGCACCGCTTGCTCGGCCGGATGGCTGGCATCACCCCGGCGCAGTGGGAGGCGACGCCCGTAGACGTCCGCTCAGCCACCGTGCGGGCGCTTTACGGCGTGGTCCTGCTCCCGACGACTCTGCGCGGCCCCGGTTTCGACACCGACGCGGTACGCGTGGTCCGGGCTCGGACGGATCGGCCGACGGGAGCAGGGAAGCAGGGAGCCTAGGAAGGCCACCGCTGGCGCCAGAGCCCGTCCCCGGCGATGCGTTCCGCGTACGCGGTCATCTCGGAGCAGAGCTGGGCAGACGCATGGTCCTCGTGCAGGAGCCAGATGAGTACGCCTTTGCGCTCCACGGGAGCAACGAGGACGTGGGGGAGGATGCTGGCGCCAACTCGTTCCCAGGACACGCGGGCCAGGCATCGCCCTTCAACCGGCTGTTCGATTCGATCGGTGGTTGTGGGTGGCGTCTGGATCCACCGGCCCTGCTCGGTCACGACTCGATGGAGGAACGTGAGCTCTTCGCAGAGTGCACTGCTGGCGTGGCCGGCGCCGAGGCTAGCGACGATTCGTCCTTCCGTCTCCGCCAGGGCGCAGCTCTTTCCAGGTGGGAGCTGATCCACGGGGACGATCTGGAAATGGATCTGGGCGGCTCCCGACACCCCAACAGCACTGCGAGCTTTGCTCATACGACGTCACCCTCCCCTACAGCACCCCGGCACCCTGAGATACGCACGTCAGTTCGAATCAATGGGAAAAGACCGGAGCTACACGTTCCGCCGCCAGGCAGGTGCCCATCATGCATCGCCGATCACTTTCGGACCAGCAGTTACATCAGAGTAGCTAAAAGTTACGATAGTCAGCCTTGGTTGGGGCGCCCCCACGCTTCGGCGATAGCGCGGAGCTTTTCGCGGTCCTCGGGCGTGAGGGACTGATAGTGCCGCACCATCAGGCGCGTCTCCTCGTCCTCGTCCCACAGCGTGTCGATGTCCATGAACTGACCGGCGGCCGCGTCCTGCACGATGCGCAGCGGTAGCTGAAGGGCGGCCGCCAGCGCTCGGAGTGCCGCCGGACCCGGGGCCTTGATGACTCTTCGATTTGCCAGGTTCTCGAGCGTGCCGCGAGTCCAAAGAGACCCGCTCTCGGGGTCCTCCGGATCTACCGCGAGCACCGAGGCCCGTCGATAGCTGAGCTGCAGTTCATCCATGCGGGTACGCGCAAGGTCTGCAAGGTCTGTCCGGGCGGCTGTTTCGTCAGCCATGACCGTCCTCTTCTCCGGGGTGCGTGGGGCTGCCGGGTGCCCAAGCGACGCGCGGCGCATATGCCAAATCCTCGCAGCTCAGGACACGGGAGGTCACGCCCCCCTGGTCATAGTGTCCAGGTCTTTGGGCGCGTAGCGCCACCGACCCGGCAAAGGTTGACCTAATCCAGCTACGCCACGCTGCCCAAAAAGCTGGACAGGTTGCCCAACTAGTGATTCTCTAGGGGTGTCCAAGTTTTTAGGCAGTCCGCCCAAAGGTGCGCGCATGGAACCTGTACGACCACGATTTCGCCTGGTCAACCCCGAGCGCCTGCGGATGCTCATGGAGCGCACGGGGACCGGGGCAGGTATCAGCGGACGGGCACTGGCCGCGGCGGTGGGCATCCCCCACGGCACCGTCGATCATCTGCTGTCTGGTGCAGTCAAGACTCAGCCTGCGGACGTTGCTTACGCCATTGCCAACACGATCGGCGTAGATCACCCCGTCCTCTGGGCCCCCATTGGCCGCTCAGTTCCGGCAGACGACGTACTGCCCCCGCACATCGCGGCCGCGCCGTGATCTGCCGGAGCGCCGCCGAGGCATTCGAGGCCGGCATGTCGGAGCTGTGCGACCACGAGCTGAACCCCGTGCGGTGCCCCACGTGCCAGCTGACCGCCGAGGAAATCGGCTCGCTCGCCGTCCTGCACCGCGGCCTCGTCAGCCAGACCACACCGGGCACGCCCGTACCGCTGGCCGCCTGACCCGCGAACGAAACCGGGGCCGCCTCGGACCGGGCCTGGTCCGCGACAGCCCCTCAACCGGCACACCTCAACTCAACCCGAACCGAGGGCACCGTGAAGCACCTTACCCACTCCCGGATCACCGCAGCGCTCGCTGCCGCGACGCAGCCGGAGGGCGAACGCCCCTGGACGCTGCTCCTCACGCGGCCGCCGATGACGTACACCGACACCCACCGGTGGAGGGTTCTCGAGCAGAACCCGGACCTCCGGGAGTTCGCCGGCATCGATGAACCGACTTGCCGCGCCGAGGCGTCCCGCGCCCGCATCGTCAACGACCTGGCCCGCCGCGACGCCTACATGGCCGCCCTGGCTGTCAGCGAACAGATGATGAGCACGACCCCTTCCCTTCCGATCCACACGACTATCCGGCTGGCGGAGTGGCACGAGGGCCCTCTGATCTGCTGGGTCTTCTACCAGTCCCCCGAGGCCGTACGCGAGTTCGCCGCGCACTTCGGCGGCACGGTGACCGAGGGCCGCAACGGCGACGAGTCGCCCTTCATCCGCGTCGGCGCCGCGGGCACGGTGAACGGCGTCCAGTTCGAGGCGTACACGCTGGTCGACGTCGCACCCGAGCAGGTGGCGGCATGACGACCGCACCCCAGACCACATGGGAGCTCGACGGCGTCGAGTTCGATCTGACCCGTACGTGGATCGACGTCTACGGCGCCCGCTGGGACTGGACCGGCGGCTGGGAGCCGGTGGTCCAGCACGACGGGACGTCGGCCGACGAGCCGCTCATGCAGCGCGAACAGGACATCCCCATGGTCCTGTCGCTCGTCTACTCGACCTACGGGCCGCTGATCCCGGCGCCGCGCCCGGCCACCTCGGCCGAGCTCCGCTCCGCGATCACCGCCTGCCACGGCCCGGCCGAGCTCGCGCAGTTGGCCCCGACGCCCGGCACCTTCGCCGTGATCCTGCAGCGCCTGCGCGGGCGGTCGGCATGAACGCCAAGCGCGTGAACGCCGCAGCCACGGTGCTGCTGGCTGCGCAGCAGCGGGGCCGCTTCATCCCGGCTGCGCTCGCCATGGCCCTCGAGTCGGCCAACCTGCTGCAGTCCCCGGAGAAGGACACCTCGGCCACCGCCGAGGCGGAGTTCACTCCGACCGCGACCGCCCTTCTGACCGGGCTTGCCCTGACCCTGCGCGAGCAGCCCACGGCCCGCCAACTCCTTGACGGCCTGGATGAGCTCGGCGAGCTCGTCGTCTGCGACGGAGACCCGACCGAGATTGCGGACTGGGTGGCAGCGCTGTGCCGCCTCGCCGACATCGACGTCCACGGCGCGGGTCCGGCGATCGCCTACCGGGTCGAGCACGACTCCATCGTGGCCGGCCTCTACACCACGGCCGCAGCTGCGCAGCAGCATTGCGAGGCCCTCGTCTCCCGCGAGTACCCGGCCAGCGTGGCCGTGCTCTTCGAGTGGTGCGTCGACGAGGAGGACACGGAACTCCCCGGTCTCGAGCTGGACGTGCAGGTCGACGGTCGCCACGTTTCCACCGGCTACACGGTGACCCCCCTGGAGATCGCGACGGCGTACGACCCGGACGCGGACGAGTGACCGGCGAGCAGTTACTGCTGCTCGCCGTCGTCCTGGCAGGTCTGGCCAACGCCCTCTGCTTCGTCATCGGCTGGATCGCCGACCGCCTGATCACCGCCCGTCCAACCCGGAGGAAACCCATGCTCCAGATCGCCCTGATCGCCGCAGCTTCTACCGGCGTTCTGTGCTGGGCGGTGACCGTGTTCGTGCTCGCGGTCGCCGCCGTCCGCTGGGTCCGGGGCGCCCCGCTCGACAGCTCCCTGTTGATGCCGTGCGAGAGCGCCGTCTGTCGGCAGATGGAGACCGAGCACCTGGTGACGTCCGACGGCCTGGTCTGCGCCGAGTGCCGTTTTCTCGTCACCGCTGCATGAGCGGCTCGGTCCGCCCCTGCAGCGACATGGGCACACGGCACGGCCTCGTCTACGCACGCCGGTACGTGACCGGCTGGAAGTGCGACCGACACACCCCCTCCGCGCACGCGGGCCGGCCGGAGTCCCCGCCCGGGCCCGGCTGGCCCCCCGGCGCCTACATCCACCAGATCACCACCGACCCGCCCGCAGAACAGGAGCAGTCATGACGAGCCCCCGCCCGACTCCCGCGCTCATGCCGCGCCGTGCCACCGCCCCGGCGGCCCCGGCCCCCGCCTCGGTGGCCGACCAGCAGCTGATCGCCCCGGCCCCGACGGTGGCCGGCCGCTCGTACAGGTCTCTGTGGGAGCAGGCGGTCCTGTCCTCCTCGATGCCGCCCAACGCCCGTTTGGTCGCGATGGCGCTCGCCACTCACGCGGACGCGGCCGGGCACATCGCGCGGCAGCCGCGGCTGATCGGCCTCGTCCACAACACGGGCCTGTACGTCGGCCAGGTGTCGGTCGGTCTGACCGTGCTGCGCGAGCGCCGCCTGCTCAGCCAAACCCGGCCCGCCGACCGGTACGAGCACGCGGACTTCCTCCTCGCCATCCCCAACTCCGTCATGGCCCGCCTCATCAAGAAGACCACCAGCCCCGCGACCGATCGGACCACCACCCATGCGTGACAAGCCTCAGCAGCACTGGACCGAGTCGCTGTTCGACAGCGTGTACGCCCTGTACGAGACGGCCCGCGAATATCAGATCGCCCACCGCACCGCCCAGGTCGCAGTGCAGACGGTGGACGTCGACCGCCGCAAGCTTCACGAGGGCCGGATCGCCCTGCGAGGACTGCACGGCCGCGCCGATGCCGACTACTACCGCACGCGTCGCACGTCCCCCCACGACGATGCCGTGTTCGGCCTCTCCGACCTGTACAGCCGGGCGGAAACCGAGCTGCGTCACCGGTACGACGAGGCGGCCCACCTCTTCGCGTCCGGCGCGGCCTGGGCGATCGGGTCGGTCCAGGGCGGCGAGACACCGGCCCTGGTCGAGTTCAACACCGACGAGGACGGCGCCCCGACGCGCCACCAGCTGAGCATCACCGGCCTGGCCCGCTACGCCGGGACCGGGGAGCTCACGGCCGCGTACGACCGGTGGTACGCCCGCATGGGCGCTGCGGAGCACGCCGAGGATCTGGCGGGTCGGGACTACGTCAGCGACCACGAGGCCGGGGAGATGCACGACGCCATCGGCGTCGCCATGGGCCTGGCTGACAGCGCGTTCGCCTACGGCCTCCTGGCTCAGCGCGCCCTCAACTTCGTGCTCCTGGCGCCGCGCCGCGCCCGGGAGAGCGAGCTCGCGGCCGCCCGGGCCGCCGCACAGCAGACCGCCCAGCCCGCCAACTGACCCAGCCCTGGAGTCCCGTTGACCACCGCCGTCGCGTACGCAGCAGCCCCCGCTGCTGCTGCGCCGTACCCGGAGCCGCACCGCGCGGCCGCCGGCGCACGGCCGCGCGACAGCGGTGGTCTTCGCGTTCGTGTCCCTCTGCGCATCGTTGTAGGCGCTCAGTACCGAGATTCGGCCCTGAGCGTCTACATCAAGGTCGCAGCGCTCGCCATGCGCACCGAAGGCTGCACCGCCAAGGTCAACGTCATCGCCGAGTACCTCGGTCTGTCCAAGTCCGAAGTAGAGCGCGGTCTGCGCGACCTCGCGACACCGGACGAGATCCACGGCCTGGTCGAGGTTCTCACCACCCGCCGCACCCTGCCGGGCGGCCGCGGGCAGTCCGCGCACCGCACGGTCCGCGAGGCCGAGCCGGACGAGGGGTACGTGTGGATCCCCGTACGGGCCGCCGATGCTCTCCCGCCGCGCCTGCTGCGCCTCTTCGCCCTGATCGCCTACGCGGCCGTACGCAACCAGCCGCTGGCCGTGGGAGACCTCGGCGCGATGCTCTACCACCACACCGGCCAGAAGGCTGGAGAGCACCTCGGCGAGCGCCAGGCCGCCCGGCTCCTCGATGAACTGGACGCCACCGGCTGGATCACCGTGCACCGCCGCGAGGGCCTGCAGGGCCGTCACGCCTACGAGGCCCACCGCCGCCCGCTGCACGCGGTCCAGCCCGAGGACGTCGCCCCTGACATCCATGACGGATCCGGTCCGGACGATCACGACGGATCCCTCACGTCTAGGGAAGACCACAGGACTGACCGACCGGTGACGAAGACGCGGGTGGGTGGTGGGATCCGCCGTAGGCGCCCTGCAGGTAGTAAGTCCACAACCCCTGTGGATAACTCGGCTGGGCCGACTTCCCGCCCTGCCGGTCACGACCAAAAGCGCAGCAACACCAGCGGGCGGCAGGATCTACAGGCCGGTGGGGACCTGACCCGCCGGACCTGGGCCGTCCTCGAGCCCGTACGCCACCTGCTCCCTGGAATCAGCAGCCGGTGGGTCTTGCGGCGCATCGACGCCGAGATCGGCCGCCAGCTCGCCCAGGGCACCGGCATGGAGCGCATCACCGCACGGCTCACCGCCCGCTACGCCTCAACCGAGCCGCCCCGCGACCCTGGCCGCTGGATCCTGGGCGCCGCCCTGGTCCGCCGCGGCTGCGGTCTGCCCGCCTGCGAGTCCGGGACCCTCTGGCACTCCGGCGAGCCCTGCCAGGTCTGCCTGGGCACCACCACCTGGGCGCAGCAGCCGGAGCCGGTGACCGAGGAGCAGCCCGTGCGGCCGGCGCCCGAGCCGGTGGCGGCCGCGGCGGTGAGCGTGTCGTGGCCGATCCCGGCCGCCGTTGGCGAGGAGCTCCCGGCGCTCGGCCGCGAGCAGCTGCAGGAGCTCCGCACGGCCGCGACCCACGACCTGATCCGCCAGGCCATCGCCGAGCACGGCCAGGCCCACGCCATCTACCTGTACGGCCACGCCCTGGCCCTGCCCCACCTTGCATCCGTCGACCCGGGAGGGAACCCAGCATGAAGCCCGCCAGTCACCACCTCGCCAACTGCAAGCGCTGTTACGCCCAGATCTGCTGGGCCCTCACGACCGCCAACGGGAAGCGCCAGCCGGTCGACGCCGAGCCCACCGCCGAGGGCAATCTCGCCGTGATGCAGGGGCCGGACGGGCTGCTGTACGTACGGAGCCTGACCAAGGACCACCCGGCACCGAGGCCGGGCGAGTGGCAGGCAATGCCGCACCACGCCACCTGCCCCTCCCCGCCGCCCAGGCGCAGCAGCCGTACGGCGCAGCGCAGCACCACCGGAGTGCGGCCGGTCCCCTGGCAGGGGCGGCAGCCGTGATCCGCGAGGACGCCGAGACTCTCGCGCGAGTCACGGCCGCCCGCGAGGAGTTCCCGGACGGCACCTACGGCGGTGCTCGCGGCACCCGCCCGGACGCGGACGCGGCCGACCACGTTCAGGAGCTCCTCGAGGGCCTGGAGGGATGGCGCCTCGGCGACCGGGCCAAGCACCCGTGGCCCCCGCCA
The DNA here is from genome assembly GCF_042717135.1 of Streptomyces sp. NPDC058620. Classification (NCBI taxonomy): domain Bacteria; kingdom Bacillati; phylum Actinomycetota; class Actinomycetes; order Kitasatosporales; family Streptomycetaceae; genus Streptomyces; species Streptomyces sp. NPDC058620. The sequence goes on along the minus strand of NZ_JBHXQO010000010.1, from coordinate 90,289 downwards.
TGACCATCGCCGCCCTTCACCGGCTCCTGGACGAGGAGCTCCCCGACGTACCGCGCCACCCGGCGCCCCTGATCCCGCACACCGCACGAAAGAGGCAGGCCATGCAGCAGCAGCCCTCACCGATCCCCGGCCCGCGCATCACACCGCCGGCCCTGTCCACCGGCGCGCCTCCGGTCCCGATCGGCAAGGTCATCGCCTGGGCCGAGCAGCACCCGACCAGGACGGTGGCCCGTAAGGGCGAGCAGGCCCGGGCGCTGCTGCTGGAGCTCCGTGCGCTGCACTCCTCGGCCGAGGAGATCGCCCAGGCCGACGCCGAGGAGCAGCGCCTGCAGGAGCAACTGGACGCGATCCGCGCCCGTAAGGCGGCGCTCCTGCCGAAGAAGCGGAAGGCGCCGAACACCGACTACAACCAGGGCGAGGTCCGGTCCTGGGCGCGCGGCCGCGGGCTGGACGTCCCCGCCCGCGGGACCATCCCTGCCGCAATCGTCCAGGCATGGCGTGAGGCACAGGCTGGCGGCACCCAGTGATCTCCGCCCGGCTGCGCTACGCCGCCCTCGGCCTGGCCGCCATCACATTCGGCGGCCTGGCCCTGCTGTACGCCCAGGCCGACATGTGGTCCGGGTCGCTGGTCTGCCTGCTCCTCGCCGGAGCCTGCGCCGAGGCGTGCTCCTGGGTGCGGCGCGCAGCCGAGCAGCTGCAGGCCGCCCACGACCAGGCCCGGCGCCGTGCGCTCGCCGACATGGCCACCGGCCTCGAGCCGTGGGCCAGCTGGTGCTGCGAGCGCGGCTGGCTCACCAGTGGTGACCTCCATAACCCCGCCCACTGCAACAGGGAGCAGCTGTGAACGACGAATCCGCCCGGGCCAGGTCCGCCGCCGAGACCCTGCACGACCAGGGCGAGCACGTCCACTACGCCACCGAGGGCCAGAGCCTGTGCCTGAGTGGCGCCTGCATCACGGTCGTGGGCCCGTGACCGCGTTCGCCCGCGGCTTCCGGCTGCACTTGCGCCACGGCCAGGTCATGGACGGCGCCGTGTTCCCCAACGGACGCGCGATCGTTCTGGACGACCCGGAGTGGGGACTGTGCAGCGGCGCACGCACCATCGAGCTCCTGCAGGCCGGGTACGGCGGCGCCCGTATCGAGTGGGACGAACAGGCGCCAGCCGAGCCCTCGCAGCCGAACAAGGGCTGCGAGCACTGCGGTAACACAGCCGCCCACCTGCCCGGCCGCTACATGAAGGGCGGCATCGTCGGCTACTGCCACGGCGAACTCCCCGCTGAGCAGCAGCCCACCGGGGAGACGCAGACATGAGCGACCGCGCCCAGCCCTTCCCGCACTTGCACCCGTCCAGGAGTCGCACCGGTGCCCTCCGATGCGACGCCTGCCCTACCGACAGTTCGCCTCCCTGCGGTGCGCCGGCTACATGGCACGTCGCCTGGGCCCTCGCACCCCGGGCGCACTTCTCCCTGCTCTGCGACCGGGACATGGTCCGAGTGCAGCAGCAGTTCATGTACGCCGACCGTCACGCGGCCGCCGTCAACTGCGACATGCCGGCCACGGGCTGGCTGACCGCCACGCCCTCGCGGTGCGTGCTGGCGCCTACGAGCGACTCACCCTCCATCTGACACCCCGGCACCGGAGCACGCCCATGGACAACACCTGCCGTATCTGCCACCACGTCACGGCCGAGGAGCGCTACCTGTGCGACGGCTGCGAGTACCGCGCCTGCACGTGGCTGCGCGCACTGCCCAAGCAGGCCGCCCTGCTCGAGGTCTGCCTACAACCGACGACCGGTCCGGCACAGCGCGGCGGGAGCGGCCGCGCGCACTCCCCGCTCCCCCTCGACATCCGCGTCCTGGACCTCCTGGGCCCCGGCCACGCCGCGCACATCCAGGACCCGCACGGCGACCAGACCGGCGGCATCCCGATCGTGGCGCTCCTCGCAGGGTGGTCGCGCTATCTGGCCTCCGAGATCCCGGCCGTGCACCACGATGCTCACGGCACCATCCGGATCGACCGGTGCGAGGACGCCTGGCCCCGGACCGGCACGGGCATTCCGGCCTGGTGCTCATGGCTGCAGGCGTACCTGCCGTACGCCGTGACCCGGCCATGGGCCGAGGAGATGTACGGCCAGCTCGAGGAGCTCCTGAGCCGTATCCAGCGGGTCACGCACACCACGCCGCGCCGCACCGCACGGGATGCTCCCTGCCCTGGCTGCCAGGCGTTCGCGCTGGTCGAGCGCGAGGACGAGTTGCACATCTCGTGTCAGGTCTGCGACGTCCGCCTCACCCCCGAGCAGTACACCGAGCATCGCGACGCGGTGATGCCCGCCCTCGCCCGCATCGCCCTCCTGATGAGCGCACAGGCCGCTCAGCAAACCGCAGCCTGACCGTGCCCCACCCCCTTCAACGGAGACCCGACCATGCCCATGCCCACGCTTTCGTTCCTCCTCCGCGCCGTAGGAACCGGGGTCTGTACGGCCCTTGGCCTGTTACTCCTCGCCGAACTCAGCCCGGCCGGGTTCGTCTACCTCGCCGCGGCCGTACTCCTGGCGCCCCGCGCCAACTGACGCAGCTGCGCCCCGCCCAGGAGTGACAGGGCGGGGCGCAGCTGTGTGGTCAGGCTTCTGGGTTCTGCAGGTCGGTGCGGCGGCCCTGGGTCATGCCTGCCTGCCGACGCTCCCAATACTCGTCGAACCAGGCGACGTCGTACTCCGGTCGGGTGCTGCCCGGTCTGAACACGGGCGCCGGCCATCCCTCGGTAGGTGTGCTGGCCAGCCGGTGGATCAGGGACCGACTGCGGCCGACACGCTCGGCCAGTCTCGGAATGGTCATGGTCCTCTTCTCCGGCTCTGGGCCCTCGGGCTGCTCGGGCATGGGGACATCCTCTCGGAGAAGTGTGGACATTGTCCACACTTCTCGCTACGGTCGTACTCACCAAGACAACGCGGCCCCGACCAGAGCCACTAACTCCGGTCGGGGCCAGCCATCCCACCTGATCCACCAGGAGGAGACGACTTATGCGCGATCGTATCCGCGGCACCGTGGCCTACGCCTCGGCCCCCGACATGGACGAGGCGCTGCAGTGCGCCCGTAACGCCATGGACAACCCCACCCGCAACCTGCTGAAGGCCATCGGTACGGCGCTCTGCGCGATCGAGCCGACGCTGCCCATGCGGGAGGTCACCCGCCTCTCGTACGCCGGCCGCGCAGCCTCCGACGTCCACGGGTTCGGAACCATCCGCACCGCCGCCGCCGTGGGCCACCTGCTCCGCCACATGCCGCGCGTCGACTGGCCGGCCACCCCCGACCCCATCACCCGCGCCGAGTACGGGATGCGCCTCCTCAAGGCAGCCGACGCCACGACGAGGGGCATCTGATGAGCGACACGACCAGCCAGACGCTCGCCGACGTCACCGCAGAGCGCGATCAGCTCCTGGCGCTCCTGCAGGTCGTGGCCAACGCCCTGGACGTCCCGCCCCCGGCCACCGTCGGCGACCAGGCCGCGTACCAGCGGCTCCTCGAGGAGCGCGCCGACCATGTCCGCCGCAGCGTGGCGGCCGTCCTCAGCACGCCGGACAACGCAGCGTTCGACACGGAGTACCTCGCCCGCCTCATCGCCCGAACCCCCGTCACGTACACCACGTACGAGTCGGCCGAGGACGACAACGACACGGCCGAGCCCACCGAGGACGCCGAGGACAGCGAGACGGCGGCGCAGCGCGTCACCGTCACGCCGAGCCTCCTCGTCGCCAAGCCCGCCACCGTCGCGGCGTGCCAGGCCGACTACGCCTCCGCCTCCGGTACCGCCGCCCGCGACGCGATGGCCCGCCAGGCCGCCGCCCGCGCACGCCACAGCTGACCACCCCATGCGCCCGGGCCACACACCTGGCCCGGGCGCCCACCGCTCCTGGAGGAGCAGCGTGACCACAGACCAGACCGACCAGGCACAGCAGCAGCTGCTCCCCGGCGTCGACTACCGCACCGAGACCCGTCAGCGCCTCGTTCCGCACACCGTCAACGGCAAAACGAAAATGGTCGAGGAGGACTACGACGTCCTGGTCCCCGTCCCGCCGACCGACTGGGACCACATCGTCACCACCGCCGTCACGATCGCGGCCGCCGGCCTTATCGCCGTCGCCGTCATCTGGTCAGTGGCGAGCATCGGCGACCTTCTCGCCCGCGCTGTCACCGCACCCATCGCGTACCTCGCCGCCGGGGCATTCGTCACCGCGTGGGTCACCTGCATGGCCATGGAGTGGCTCGCCCGGTACAACGCCGACCGCGCCGCCGGCCCCCGCAAGGCCGGGACATGGGCGCTGATCCTGGACATGGCGGCCGTCGCCACGCACGGCGCACTCGAGGACTCCCTGTACGTCGGCATCGCGGGCGCAGCCATCTCCGCCATGGCGAAGAAGATGTGGTCCGTCGTCATGAAGCACCAGGCGCGGCCGCTGTCCGCCCGGACCAGGCAATGGCTGATCCAGGAAGAGGGCGAGATCGCCGCCCGCCTGGCCCTCGGCGCGCAGCTGCGGACCCTCGCCAGGGTAGAGGGCCAGGCCGCCGTGTTCGCCGAGCTCCCCGCTCCGGCCACCCAGCTGCAGGACACACCGGGACAGCTGTCCCCGACTGTCCTGTCCGCTGTCCGGGCGATCAGAGCGACTGTCCCGGACCTGTCCCACGATGACGTCCTGGACCACCTCGACACCATCGGCCTGGACTACGACCCCGAAACGGTCCTGGCTGTCCTGGACAACGAGGACAACGGGCAGGACACGCGAGACAGCAGGTCAAAGGGCCCGCTGCCCACCATCGCCCCGGCCGGGCAGACCGTCACGGACAGCATCAGGACAGCCCTGTCCTCCGGTGTCCAGGACAGGGACAAGGTCCTGTCCTACGCGCAGAAGCTCCACCCGGCCACACCGCGCTCCACGATCGTCCGCACCCTCAACCGCGAGCTGGAGAAGAGCGCGTGAGCGCCGACCCGGTCGACGAGGAGCAGCGTGTACGGCGCTGGCTGCGCCGTACCATCGACGGCCCCCCGGCCGAGCAGCAGCCACAGCCCCCGCTCGTCCAGGTCCACGTCATCCCCGAGCCGACCCCGCCGGACACCACCGACGACGAGGACGAGCCCGAGGACGACGGACCCGAGGGGCAGCCGGACAAGGACCTGCCGTGGTGGCAGAGGGCGCCCCGCCCATTCGGTCACCACGACCAGGAGCCCGCCCCGGATCCGCAGGACACCATCGCGGCCGCGCCCGGCATCCACGTCACCGTGAACCAGCCCGCGGCCGCCGCGTTGCCCTGGACGGTCCTCAACCCGGCCGACCAGCGGGCGCAGGAGCGGCTGCACCGCCGCCGCCTCTGGCTCGCCTACCACGGTGGCGCCGCGGCCGTCGGATGGTTCCTCGGCCTCGTCGCGCAGATGCGGGAGCTCATCGCCGACGCAGGCACCGCCGCCCCCGGCGCCGGCGTCGCCCTTGGCCTCGTCACCTACATCGTCGCCTCGTACCTGCCCGGCCTGCCGTACGTCCCGCCCGCGCTGCGCCCCGTCATGGTCTGGGCCGCCCGCATCCCCGTCTGCTCCGCCGCTCTCGCCCTGGCGCTCAACGCGCCCGGCATCGTCTAGGAGTCCACCGTCATGTATCTCGCAGCACCCAACAGCGGCGGCGCCGCCCTGGGCTTCCTCGGCAGCGGCGGCGTCGCCGTCTGCCTTACCGCGCTGCTCATCTTCGGTGTCATCGGCAAGGGCCGGATCAAGCTCACCACCGGCAAGGCCGGAACCGTCGCCTTCCTCGCGGGCACCGCGTACACCGCGGCCGGGAAGATCTGGGCCAACGCCGACGAGGTCGTACGCCAGGGCTGGACGGGCCTGGGCGTCGGCACCGGGGACGGCCCGTTCGGAGAGATCGGCATCGGCGCCGCATCCCTCCTGCTGCTCATCATCATGCTGACCGCCCCGCTCAACCCGGTACGGGCGGCCGTCGTTTCCGTGATCGCCGCCTTCACCTGGCCCACCGCCGGTGACGGTTCCGTATGGGCCGTCCCCGGCCAGCTCGCCGCAGCCTTCTTCATGATGATCGGCGGCTGACCATGAAGCACTGGATCGGGTTCTGGACCGCCCTGTGGGCCGGATCGTCCCGCCTGAACCACCGGACCGTCGACTGGCTCTGCGCCGTAAAGCACGCCCCCAAGACCCCGGAGGTAACAGCGGGGGAGCAGCCCACGGAGGGATCAGCCCTGCTCCGCTGGGTCGGCCTGCTGCTCGCCGCCGCCGTCGCCAAGGGCCTGCCCTGGACCACGGCCATCGCCACCACGTGCACCGCCGCCTGGGCGCTCACCGCGCTCGCACTCGGCTACGCCGCATCCTTGACCGACGAGGACGACCAGGAGCCGGAGCAGCTCGCCGCCGAGGGCGGAGACCCGGAGCAGCCCACCGAGGAACCACCGCATCCCTCCGAGCTCCTGGAGCTCGGCAGCCTCGCCCAGCTGCTCGCCCATGCCGACACCGGAGAGGGCTCCGGGGTGCACCTCCTGACCCTCCGCACCCGGTGGTCAGGGAGCCCCGTGGGCGGCCTCCCGCCGGCCGCCTGGGAGACCCGCGACGTGCGCGCCCTCATGGCCCGCCACGGGGTCCGCGTACGGGATGGCGTACGGGTGCCACCCAAGGGCGGCCGCGAGGGGGTCCACCGGGATGACTTCCCACCCCTCCCCCCGCCCCCTCTCGGCCCCGGCGTTGTTGGCGTTGTTGTCGCAGGTCAGAGCAACAACAACAACGCCGCCAACACCCCCACATATGTGATCACCGACGACCCCGACAACCCCGTACGCCACAACGTGCTCCACACCGAGAGGACCTGACCCATGGGACTCAAGAAGTCCATCAGCATCGGCGAACTCGCCAAGAAGAACCAGCAGTCCAAGCAGCAGCGGGCCGCCGAGACGGACAAGCCGACGCCGCAGAAGGGATGATGGAGCGCATGGACGACCTGGTGCAGTTCCTCCGCGACCGGTACGACGAGGTCGAGCGGATCGCGCGGGCGGCAACGCCCGGCCCATGGGAGCAGACGCCTAAAAGGGTCGGCTGCCTTGCGTCGGCAGATTACTGGGAGGTTGTCGACTGCTCCGGTACACCTACGGCCAGGGAGAACGCCGAGCACGCCGCACAGCATGATCCGGCCCGCGTCCTCCGCGACATCGACGCCAAGCGGCAGGCCGTGGGCGCTTGCGCGGAATGGCTCCACGACAGCACGGACGGCATCGACCCCTGCGCCGCATCCGTCCTGGCCGCCCTCGCCCTGCCGTACGCCGACCACCCGAAGTACAAGCAGACATGGCGCCCGTAGGCCCGCTGTCAGTGCTGCGCCGTACCGTCTGACACGTCCAGGCGATGTGCTGCCGCCCGGACCCGAGCGCCCCGCCCCGACACGCGTCGGGGCGGGGCGCACCGCGTCTGGCTGGACAAGATCGCGGATCAGCGTCACACTCTTGCCAGCAGCACACCTGTGCCCATCAAGCCCCTGCCAGTCGGCCGGGGCTTTTCGCGTTCCCGGACGGAGGCACATGGACCTCGACAACCTCACCACCGCAGAAGCCGCCCGCCACGCCGACCGGGCCCGCCAGGCCCTCACCGCAGGCGCAGCTCACATCAAGCCCGCCACGATCCGCCAGTGGGCCAGCCGCGGCCACCTCACGGCCCACGGCCTCACCGAGAGCGGCAGCGCCACGTACCGCCTGGCCGACGTTGCCCGCGCCGAAGTCGCCACGCGGGCCCGCGCCTTGCGCCTCGTGGGCATCACCCAGCCCGGGCCCAGCTCGTCGCGCGCCTGACACTCCCCCTGATCGGAGGTGGCCCCTGTGGCCCTGCCCGAAGGTGTCTCCACGATCACGATCACCGACGACCGCACGCACCCCGACGGGGGCCCGATGCGCGGCCGCATCGTCGTCCGGCCCGCCCCAGCCCTCGTCACGAACCCGGAGCTCGGCCACATCGCGCAAGGTGACGCGACGGCCCGATGGGTCGACGGGGTGCTGACCCTGACTGTCCTCGCGGCCGACGCAGCCGGGTACGACCCCACCGACTACACGCACACCGTGTACGAGTGCCCCGACGACGCGGACGCCCGCTCGTACCCCGTACGCCTCACCACCGCCCTCGGTGAGACTGTCAAGCTGGCCGCCCTCGCACCAGTCGAGCCCTACACCGGCGACTACGTCCTCGTACCCGGGCCGCGCGGCGAGCAGGGACTGCAGGGCATCCAGGGACCGCCCGGCACTGTCCCCACCGGAGACGCCGTCGGTGTCACCCGCACCGCGTACAAACTCGCCGACGAGGCCGTGACCGCCTCTGCGGTCGTCCAGACGGACGACCACCTCACCTTCACCGTCACCGCAGGCGGCGCCTATAGCCTCGAGGGCTGCCTCCTCGCCACCGGCGACCCCGCCGGTGACCTCATGCTCACCATCACCGCCCCGCCTGGTTCCATCGGCGGCTGGACGCCCACCGCGACCACGTTGGGAACAACGGACGGCACCGGCTCGGTGCGTCTCACACGGCTGGACTTCGGCGCCCCGTCGTCCATGGGCGTCACCGCAGCCGGGGTGATCGTCAAGCCAGCAGGTGGCCTCATCGCCGGGGCCGATGGCGTGGTCACGGTCCAATGGGCCCAGGCCGTCTCCAACGCCACCGCCACGATCCTCAAGGCCGCCTCGTGGCTGCACCTCAAGCGCATGGGCTGAACACCAGACACCGCCCCCGCGGCGGCCGCATGATGGCCCCCTCGTCACCACGTCCCAGGGGGGACCATGCGCACCACCGCCACCGTCGCGCTCATCGCGGCCGGCCTGCTCGCCACGCTCACGGCCTGCAGCGGAGAGAGCCCCACCGAGGCCAAGCCCAGCGCGCCGCCGTCGCTCACCGCCGAGCAGCGAGCCAGCGTCCTCGCCGCCGCCGGCATCCCGGCCACGACTCCCGAACAGGAAGCCGCGTTCGTCGCCGAGCTCAACACCATCGACCGCGACATCGCACACGGCAAGGCAGACAAAGCCGCGAGCCGAGGCCGCACCCAGTGCCAGACCATCCACAACTGGCCCAAGGACAAGGCCAAGCAGGCCGACCTGGCCCGGCAGCGCTTCACCAGCCCAACGCACCCCGAGGGGCGCACGCTGAAGACTGCCGAGAAGATCAACGCGGCGGCACACAAGCACCTCTGCCCCGACTTCTGACCCGACACCCACACGAGGCCCGACCGGACACCGGCCGGGCCTCTGGTGTGCGCACAGGAGGCTCCCATGGACAACCTCAACGACGACCCCCCAGTGCAGTGCTGGCACACAGAAGCTGACACCGTCTGCGACTGGAACATCTGCCGCCAACCCGACCGCCTCGTAGCTCACGACAAGGACCCGCTGATGGCCATCCCACAGAAGCTGACCACCGCTCAGAAGCTGATCGCCTACCGGGCCGAGCTGATCGCAGGAGGTGTCCATCCCGATCTCATCGACGACCTGACCAAGGACGCAGCACAGACCATGGTCATGAACGAGGGCCTCAAGGTCACCCGCCAGGACCAGGACGCGAGCGCTGACTGACGATGGCTGGCCGCGACGACCTCACCGCCTACAGCTACCGCAAGGCGCGCGCGGCATTCCTCGCCGCCAACGACGTCTGCCACATCTGCGGCCACCCCGACGCCAACGTCGTCGACCACGTCACCCCCGTCATGGCCGGCGCCGACCCAGAGGACCAAGACAACTGGGCACCAGCCCACGGCATCACCCGCTGCCCCACCTGCGGCCGCAACTGCAACGGCGAGAAGGGCGCGAACACCAACCCGCCCCGCCTCATCACCTCACGCGACTGGTACGCCGGACCCTGACCCCTGGAAGATGCCCCCATGGACGACCTGGTGCAGTTCCTCCGCGACCGACTGGCCGAAGACGAGCAGGTGGCCCGCGCGGCCATGTGGGACGAGCTGTCAGACGTCTGGACAGCGCGCCCGCCCCAGGCTCGCTACGAGCAGTACATCGTGGCGGACTATCTCGACGACGGCGTTGTGGTCGTCACCCCGGAGAACGCTGACGCCGACGGGGTAGGCCGCCACATCGCGCGCCATGATCCGGCCCGCGTCCTCCGCGAGGTCGAAGCTAAGCGGCAGCTGCTGGACACATTCCTTCCCGACGCGGCGGGCGCCGATGAGCAGATCAACGATGAGTGGAGGGCGGGCTCCACGCTCGCCGTCGACCTGCTCTGCCTGCTTGCCCTGCCGTACACCGACCACCCCGACTACCGGCCCGAGTGGGGTCCCTGATCGCAGGAGGACACCTTGCCGAAGCCCAGCACCCCCGCTTGGGAACCGACAGCGGCATGGCTACAGGCCAACGGCATCGACCCCAGCGACGTCCCCCTCGACAGCACACCCAGTGAAGGCGTGGACAGCGAAGGCCGCCCCATCATCCGCTACACCGTTCTCCTGCGCAGAGACGGACGCCGCTATCTCGCCGATGACGGGTTGGAGGCAGCGACTGAGGAGCGCGAGGCCCCGCTCATCACGCCTCGGACCGCAGCTCCCGGACCCTGGGCCGCCGGGCACCAGCTCACCATCCGCACACAGCTTGAGAGCCGCGTAGGGCCCCTCTACGAGGCCACAGGCGACCGTTGGGCCGAGCACCGCGATACTGGGCGCATCCTCGTCTCCTGCAACTGCGGCTTCGCCACCGGCTGGACGCTGGCAGCTGCCATCCCGAGCCTCGCCGAGCTCCGCAGGGAGCACGAAGGCAACCTGATCTAGTCGCATCGCCGCAGGTCAGCGGCCCAGACGGCCTGGATTTTTTAGGAATCGGGCTCTTCCCAGCCCCGCGCCCAGCTTTTATTTTTCTCTCCCCGGGCTGACCAGGGCATATGCGGTTCTTGCGATGCGGGGGCGAACGGGGGCGCAGCGTGGCATCCCGGGCATTCCAGGCTGGTGCGGTCGGAGAGCACGCCGCTCGTGCGGTCGCGGTCGAGCGTGAGGCCCGCGGCTGGGAGCAGCGCGAGCTCGCCGAGCGGCTCACCCAGGCGGGCCGGCCGATGTCCCAGCCGATCGTGAGCCGGATCGAATCCGGCGCTCGCCGCATCGACGTCGACGACCTCGCCGCCCTGGCCGAGGTGTTCGGCATCAGCGTCGCCGCGCTGCTGCCGGCAGCCGAGGCGGACGAGAGCGCCACCCCGCGGTCGCGGCGACGGCGCAACGAGCCCGGCCCGGTGGAGCTCGCCCTGACCGACGACATCGAGAACCTGGGCGACCTGCTGGGCATGGAGCCGACGCACGCCGCGGTGGCCCACCGCCTGGCCCGCCAGATGGACGGCCACCACCCTGTCCCCTGTGAGGAGTGCGGCGCCTCGGTGTACGTGCCGAACGACGCCAAGATCCTCCCCAACTTGGCGAGGGAGCTGCGGGCCACGGTGGAGGCGCTGGTGAAGGGGCGTGCCGTGGATGACGACGACGATGACGACCTCGGTGACCTCGGAGGGATCTGAGAAGACGTGGGAGGCTCCGCCGGAGTTCGCCCAGCAGTGCCTGGACCTGTACGGGCTGACCTGCCCTCCGAGGTGGGGCACGCCGCGACGGCCGGAGTTCGAGTCCCTCGGCCCGGCCGCATGGCGAGTGATGGAGAGGCTCGGCTTTCCGCCGATGCCGTGGCAGCGGTACGTCCTGGACGTCGCGCTCGAGATCGACCCGGCCACAGGGGTGTTCGCCCACCGGGAGGTCGGCCTGTCGGTGCCGAGGCAGCAGGGCAAAACTCAGCAGATCCTCGGGCTGATGGTGCACCGCATGGCGGCCGGTCAGCGGCAGAACATCATCTACGCCGCGCAGAACCGGATCATGGCCCGGAAGCGGTGGGAGGACGAGTTCCTCGCCACGATCGAGACGTCGCCGCTCAGCCGCCGGATCACCTCCCGCAAGGCCAACGGCAGCGAGGCGATCATCTGGAAGCGGACCCGGTCCCGGCTGGGGATCACCGCGAACACCGAATCGGCTGGGCACGGTCCGGCGTTGGACCTCGGTGTCATCGACGAGGCGTTCGCCGCCGAGGACGACCGGCTCGAGCAGGCGTTCAGCCCGGCCATGCTGACCCGGCTCAAGGCCCAGCTGTGGTGGGCGTCCGCCGGCGGAACGGAGAAGTCGGTGTGGCTGAACGGGAAGCGCAAAACCGGCCGCGCCCTGATCGAGGCACTGTGGGCCAGCGGCGCACGGCCGCGTACCGCCTACTTCGAGTGGTTCGCCCCGGAGGAGATGGACCGGGCGGACCCGGCGACGTGGCGGGCCTGCCTGCCCGCACTCGGCTACACGGTGAGCGAGGACATCATCGCCGCCGAGCTCGAGAAGATGGCCGCCGACCCGGGCGCGTTCGACCGGGCGTATCTCAACAGAACCCGCAAGGCCACGCCGCCCGTGGACCCGAACGTGCCGAAGAAGATGTGGCCCGGCCTGGTCGATGCCGCGTCGCGGCCGGGCGAGGACATGGCGTTCTCCATCGACGTGTCGCAGGACCGGGCCTGGTCGTCCATCGGGATGGCCTCCGTACGGGACGACGGCCTGGTGCACCTGGAGGTCCTGGACCGCCGGGCAGGTACCGCCTGGGTCGTACCCGCGATCACGCGCCTGGCCGAACTGTGGAACCCGCTGGTTGTCGCGGTCGCCGGGTCAGGCTCCCCGGCCGCCTCGCTCATCGACGACCTGCAGACCGCGGGCATCAAGGTCCCGGAGGGCAAGGACCACCCGAACCGCGGGCACCTCGTGATCCTGCGGTCCGGTGACGCCTCCGAGGCGTGCGGGCAGATCGCCGACGCCATGAACCAGAACACCGCCCGCCACCTCGACCAGACCCCGCTGACCGCATCGGTCAACGGTGCGCGGTCCCGCCGGATCGGGGACGCGTGGACGATCGACCGCACCAACAGCCTCACCGACGCCTCGGCGTTCGCCGCGGTGACGTGGGCCCGCTGGGCGCTGCTGACCAAGGGGCCGCTGGTCCTGGACGACTACGACGTCCTCGACTCGATCGGCTGACACATGACAGAGAGGAGCAGCGCGGTGCGTGAGTGGATGACGACGTGGCTGGACGTGCTGGGCCTGGTGCTCGTCGGGGCCGGCGCGGCCGCGGGGATGTACCCGCTCATCGGGTGGGCGGGGCTGGCTGCGGCCGGGGGCGTCATCCTGGGTGGCTCGTCCCTGGCGGCCCGGCAGGGTACGGCTGTACGTAAGCGGGGTGACGGCACGTGAGTCTGTTCTCTCGCCGTGGTGCGCCGTCGCCGACCGCTGACCAGCTGATCCCTACGAGGCAGGCGCAGCGTGCGGGCTCGGCGACCGTGACGCCGGATACCGCGCTGCGGAACTCGGCGGTGTGGGCGTGCCTGCGGCTGCGTGCCAACCTCGTGTCGACGATGCCGGTTGACGTGTACCGCAAGGTCGGTGGCATTCAGGTCGAGGTGCCCAAGCCTCCGGTGTTGGTCGCCCCAGGCGGCGAGAACGTCGAGATGCTCGAGTGGATGTACTCCACCCAATTCGACCTGGACCGGTCGGGCAACACTTTCGGGATCATCACCGCGCGGGACGGGCTGGGCTTCCCGTCCCGGATCGAGCTGGTGCCTGTCGCCGAGGTCACGGTGATCGTCCGCAAGGGGAAGCTGGCCAAGTACCGGATCGGGAGCACCGAATACGACCCGGTGAACATCTGGCACGAGAAGCAGTACACGATGTCCGGCCTGCACGTCGGCCTGTCCCCGGTGGCGCACGCCGCCTGGTCCATCGGCGAGTACCTCTCCATCCAGCAGTTCGCCCTGGACTGGTTCTCCAACGGCGCGGTCCCCAGCGCCCACTTGAAGAACACGGCCAAGACAGTCAGCCCAGAGAAAGCCGAGGAGACGAAGCGCCGGTTCAAGGCCGCGACCGCGAACCAAGATCTCTTCGTGACCGGGCAGGACTGGGAATACAAGATGATCCAGGCCGAGGTGGCCGGGTCGGAATGGATCGAGGCCAAGCGGTACGGCATCGGTGACATTGCCCGGTTCTTCGACTGCCCTGGTGACCTCATTGACGCTGCGGTTTCGGGAAGCTCCGTCACGTACGCCAACATGGTGCAGCGCAACCTGCAGTTTCTCGTGATGAGCCTCGGCCCGGCGATCATCCGCCGCGAGGGCGCGCTGTCGTCGCTGACCTCCCGGCCCCGGTTCGTGAAGCTGAACTCGGATGCGCTGCTGCGCATGGACCCGCAGGCCCGGGCCGCGATGTTCCGCACACAGATCGAGTCGCGGCAGCTCGCCCCCTCCGAGGCCCGCGAGCTCGAGGACCGGCCGCCGTTCACCGACTCCCAGCTGGCCGAGTTCGACCGGCTGTTCGGCAAGGGCACAACGCCAACCCCGCAACCCGCGACCCCCGGAGGGACGACCCCATGAGCACGATGACCGCCCTGCGCGCACAGGCCGCCGCCGCGCGGTCCGCCGCCGCAGACACCAACGCCCCGGCGACCGCCCTGCCCCGCGACCGGCCCGAGTCCCCCGAGATCCGCTTCCGCTCCCAGCTCCGCGCGAAGAAAGTTCTGCGCGAGGAGCAGGAGTGGTACGAGGTCTCCGGCTACGCCTCGGCGTTCGAGCAGGGCTACGAGATGTACGACTTCTACGGGCCGTACACCGAGGTCGTCAGCCACGGCGCTGCAGACGCCACGCTCGCCGCCGACCCCGAGGTGGTGTTCCGGTTCAACCACGCCGGGACGCCGATGGCCGGCACCCGCAACCAGCGGCTGCAGCTGTGGGCCGACGACGCGGGCCTCGGCCAGCGCGCGTGGCTCAACCCCAAGCGCGCCGATGTGCAGCTGCTCGTCCAGGCCCTCGAGGACGACGACGTGCGAGAGCAGTCGTTCATGTTCCGCATCACGTCTGGTCAGTGGTCCCCGGACTACACCGAGTACCGCATCAACTCATTCGACCTGGACCGCGGCGATGTCGGCCCCGTCACGTACGGAGCCAACCCCCACACCAGCGTGAGCGCCCGGTCCGGGGACTTCCTGGCGTCGATCCCGAACATGCCGCCGCTCATGGCACGCGAGGCTCTCGCCCGCCTTACCGCGCGCGCCGACCTCGGCGCCAAGCTCCCGGCCTTCACCCCGCCGCCGACGCCCGCGCCGGCGCCCGCGGCACCCGCCGCGCAGGGACGCTCCATCACCATTCTGCGCACCCAGCTCCTGATCGACGCCGACCAGGACTGAGCAACACCCCTCGATCCACACCGACGGCACGCGCTCCGGCAGATCGCCCGGAGGCGGGACCTCGTCATGCCCGGCAGATCGCCCGGGCCACCTGGTCGCGCCGCACACCACCACTCCACCGATCTACCGGAAGGGCACCACCATGCCTGGAACCATCGACGACCTGATCGCCTCGATCGAGGTCGAGCTCGAGGCCGCGCACAAGCGCGGAAAGAAGTGCGGCGCCGAGATCCAGCTCATCCTGGACAAGGCCCAGCAGGACGGCCGTTCCTCCCTCACGGTCGAGGAGGACGAGCGGGTCGCCGAACTGTTCGCCGCCCGCGACCAGTCCAAGGGCGACGTAACCGGCATCGAGAACAAGCTCGCCAACGCCAACAAGATCAAGACCGAGGAGATGGAGCGCCAGGCCGAAGCGAAGAAGTCCACGCCGACGCAGGCCCGCCGCCCCTCCTACGACCAGGTCGCCCGGGTCGGCAACGAGGAGCGGACCTACCGCAAGGACCAGGACCCGCACGGCAAGAGCTTCCTCATGGACGTCTCCCGCCAGTTCCTCTACCAGGACGTGGAAGCCTCGAGCAGGCTGTCCCGGCACATGGCCGAGGAGCGCGTGGAGCGGGCCGAGTACCTGCAGCGCGCCATCGGCACGTCCGCTTTCAGCGGCCTGACCGTGCCGCAGTACCTGACCGACATGTACGCCCCGGCCACCGCGAACCTCCGGCCGTTCGCCGACATCTGCAACCGGCACCCGCTGCCGGATTCCGGAATGTCCGTGAACATCAGCCGGATCACGACCGCCTCGTCCGCCGCCCTGCAGGCCGCAGAGAACGACCCGGTCTCCGAGACGAACATGGACGACACGCTCCTGACCGTCCCCGTCCAGACTGCGGCCGGTCAGCAGACCGTCTCCCGGCAGGCGATCGACCGAGGCACCGGCATCGAGGACGTCACGATGCAGGACCTGTTCAACCGCGTGGCCACGGTGCTCGACAACACCCTGATCAACCAGGCCACCAACGGCCTGTCCGCTGTCGCGCAGGCCACCTCCTACACCGACGCCACCCCGACCGGCGCGGAGCTGTACCCGAAGATCCTCGGAGCGGCATCCGGGGTGGAGGCTGCGCTGCTCGCCATGGGCCGGCCGTCCCACGCGGTGATGAGCAGCCGCCGCTGGTACTGGCTGTCCAGCCAGATGTCCTCGACGTGGCCGATGATCAACTGGACGGGTGTGCCGGTCCAGGCCGCGGGCACGGCCAACTCCCAGTCCTCGTACGCGTCCGGTCCGCGCGGCGTTCTGCCCTGCGGACTCGAGGTCGTCGTGGACAACAACATCGCAACGAACCTCGGGACCGGCACGAACGAGGACGAGCTGTTCGTGGTCCCGTCGGCGGAGTGCCACCTCTGGGAGGACGAGGGCGCGCCGATGTTCATCCGCGCCGAGCAGGCCAAGGCCGCCACCCTCGGCGTGCTCCTGGTCGCCTACTCCTACTTCGCGTACACCTTCGGGCGCTACACGAACGGAATGCAGAAGGTGGGCGGCACCGGCCTGATCACTCCGGCGTTCTGACCCTTCCCACGCGACAGGCCCAGCCGCTCTCATCCCGGAGCGGCCGGGCCTGTCCCCGTGGGCCGCTCCTTGGGAGAGGACGACCATGGCAACTCTGCAGGCACTGGGCGGCGAGCGCTTCCCCAACTCCGCCCGGATCTCCGCCAGCCAGACCGGCAACGGCGCCTCCACCCACATCGTGGACCGGGGCGCCGCCACAGAGCGGCCCGCGCTGCTCACCATCACCACCACCGTGGCCGCCACCCCGACGTGCACCTACGCGATCGAGGGCAGCGCGGACGGGGCCAGCTGGTTCCCCGCCGCATACGCCGATCCGGCTACCCCGGAAACCCCGGCCGTCGCCACGTTCGCCATCACGACGGCCGGCACCACGCACAAGCTGATTCGCCCCGGCTCGCCGTGGCGCTTCCTTCGCCTGACCTACTCGGCGAACACCGCGGTGACGAACACCGCTGACGTCACGATCTTCTGAGAGGACACACCATGGCCACGGCTAACCAGACGATGATCGCCGCGCTGCTGCGCGAACGCGCCTCGTACGAGCAGCAGAAGAAGCCCGACCGGGTCGAGCAGGTCAACGACCAGCTGCACCGCCTGGGCTACACCGACGAGGACCAGGGCGAGGGCGAGCCAACCGGCCGCACCGCCACGGACCCGGCGCAGCAGACCGCGGCTGAGACGCCCGCTCCCGCAGCCACCCCGGAGCAGGAGACGAAGGAGAAGCCGCCGGCCAAGAAGACGGCTGCCGCGCGCCGCCAGGCCGGGTAACCCGGTGGCCGCCCAGGACTACGCGGACGTGGCCACGCTGCGCCTGATGCTCAAGCTCGAGGACGACGACCCGCGGCTGTCGCTCGTACAGCGAGCGCTGACCTCGGCGTCGCGCAGCATCGACAAGACGTGCGGCCGCCGGTTCTGGCTCGACCCGACACCGGTCACCCGCACGTACCGGCTGGGCGGGCGCACGGTCTGCGAGGACGACGGCGAGGTCCTGCTCGTCGACGACGTCGGCAGTACGGACGGCCTGGTGGTCGAGACCGGCTCCGGTGCCTCCTGGTCCCCGGTGACCGGCTACGAGACGACCCCGGACAACGCCCTCCTGGACGAGCGGCCGGTGACCGGTCTCGTCCGGCTGGGCGGCAGCTGGGGCGGCGGCACATCGCGGGTACGGGTCACCGCCCGATACGGATGGCCTGCCGTACCGCACGACATCGAGCAGGCCGCGCTGATCCAGGCAGCCCGCCTCTTCCGTCGCAAGGACAGCCCGGAGGGCGTGACCGGCTCGGCCGAGTGGGGCGTGGTGCGCCTGTCCCGCCGCGACCCGGACGTCTGGAATCTCATCGAGCAGTACGTGCTCGACGGCTTCGGATAGGAGGAGCAACGATGCAGATGTCCGCCGTACGGGGGGCGATCGCCGAGGCTGCGAGCACGGTCGTGCTCCCGGTGTCCGCCAAGCTCACGTGCACCGGGTTCACCCCGGACGCGGTGACCGAGCCGCACTTCTTCTGCGGCGAGTATTCGGTGGAGTTCGACCGGGCCATGAACCGGGCCCTGGACGTGGTCGAGCTGACGTGCCGGGTCCTGGTCGGCCTGGCCGACGACGAGGCCGCACAGCGCCTCCTGGACGCCATGCTGTCCGGCTCCGGGCCCGGCTCCCTCAAAGCGGCCATCGAGGCCGCGCGCGGCGCGCCCGGCGACTACGCCCTGGGCGGGCTGGCACACGACCTGCACGTGATGCGGGTCCAGGGCTACCGCTGGTACGAGCACCAGGGCGCCAGCTACATCGGCGCCGAACTCATCATCAAGATCATCGGAGAGGGGTAGCCGTGGGCAAGTTCGTGCTGCTCGACGCCCGCCTGTTTGCACCGGGCGCCGACCTGTCCGGCGCCTCCAACAAGATCGAATTGACGAGCGAGATCGAGGACAAGGACGCCACCAACTACCGATCCGGCGGCTGGAAGGAGGTCCTCGGCGGGCTCGGCTCGGCCGAGATTTCGGCCGAGGGCCAGTGGGAAGCGGGCGACCCGTCCAAGGTCGACAACTCCTCTTGGGCCAACCTCGGCGGAGTCGGCCCGTACACCGTGTGCCCCACCGACTCGGTGGTCGGAGCCCTGGCCTATCTGGTGCAGGGGATGCGCGCCGACTACAAGGTCGGCGACCAGGTCGGCGAGATCGCCCCGTGGTCCGGGACGGTCAAGAGTTCGTGGCCGCTGGTGCGCGGACAGATCGCGCACCCGCCCGGCCTCGCCCGCACCGCCGCCGGGTCCGGCACCGCGCTGCAGCTCGGCGCCGTCCCCGCCGGTAAGCGGCTCTACGCCGCCCTGCACGTCCTGTCCGTGGCGGGCACCGCCGCGCCCTCCATCACGGTCACCGTCGAGTCCGACGACGCCGTTGGCTTCACCACACCGGTCACCCGCGGCTCGTTCGCCGCGGCCACCGCGCCCGGTGGGCAGGCGCTGCGTACCGACGGCCTCGCCATCACGGACACGTATTACCGGATCACCTGGACGGTGACCGGTACCACGCCCAGCATCATGTTCGCTGTCTCTCTCGGAATCAGGTGATCAACCATGGCAAAGATGGTTCTGCTGGCTGCTCACGTCAGCCTCGGCGGTAACGACCTCAGTGCGTACGCCCGCAAGGCGGAGGTCACGGTGGAGGTCGAGGACAAGGACGTCACGACCTATGCCAGTCTCGGCTGGAAGGAAGTGTTGGGCGGGCTCAAGTCCGGTGAACTGTCCCTCGAGTTCCTGCAGGACGTCGCCGCAACGAAGATCGACAGCATCATGTGGCCGCTGCTCGGCACGGTCGTCCCGTTCGTGGTCCGTCTGGACAACGCGGTGAAGTCCGCGTCCAACCCGGAGTGGACCGGCAGCGTCCTGGTCAACGGCTGGAACCCCATCGAGGGCGGTGTGGGAGACGAGGCGGCCGTCTCGGTCGGCTACCCCACCTCCGGCGCGGTGGTCCGCGCCGTCGCCTGATGGCCGGCGGCCCGCCGTTCGATCTCCAGGTCACGCACGAGGGACTCGACGCCCTGGTGCGCGCGATCCGCCAGGAGGCCGACGGTAAAGCGCTGCG
Source organism: Streptomyces sp. NPDC058620 (assembly GCF_042717135.1). NCBI lineage: Bacteria > Bacillati > Actinomycetota > Actinomycetes > Kitasatosporales > Streptomycetaceae > Streptomyces > Streptomyces sp. NPDC058620. The sequence continues at coordinate 70,406 of NZ_JBHXQO010000010.1, read as the reverse complement.
TAAGGACCTGGCCAAGAACATGCGCGACGCCCTGCGGCCGGGCGCCGCGCAGGCGAAGTCCTCGATCATGGCCATGGGTTCAACGGGCACCGGCACCGGGCCCGGCCTGCGGTCCACCATCGCCAAGAAGATCAGGCCCGAGGTGAAGTTGGGCGGCCGGTGGTCCGGCGCCAGGGTCAAGGCGTTCAAGACACCCGGCCTGCGCCACTTCGCCAACGCCCCGAAGCGCACGAACCGCAGGAGCGGCGGATGGCGCACCCTCTCCTACGGTCGCGAACCGTGGCGCACCCAGGTGGGTAAGCGCGAATGGTTCGACGAGGCATTTCAGAACGACGCAGACCAGCACCGACGCGCTGTCCTGGACGCCATGGAAGACATGGCAGCCCGCCTCGCGTCCCGAGCACGACAAGGAAACGCCTGATGTATCTCGTCTACCAGCCCGATGGACAGAGCGAGCCGACCCGCTGGCACTACAACCCCAAAAAGTTGATGAGCGTGGAGCGGGAGGACATCGAGCGCCGCACCGAACGCAACTTCTCCGCGTTCACCCAGGACGTACTGCAGGGCAACTCCCGCTGCCGGCGCGCACTGCTGTTCACGTTCCTTCGCCGCGACCACCCCAAGACCAAGTTCGAGGACGTGGACTTCGCTTGGGACGAACTGTCCCTGGACTACTCCCGCCAGGAGTGGGAGGAGATCCGCAAGAACATCGTCGACACCCAGCACGGTGACGAACTCGCGGCCTCGCTCATCAAGATCGATGCCGCGATTGAGACCGCCTACGACGACACCTCGACTGAGGGAAAAGCGGGGCTGCCGATCGCCGAGTAGCGCAGCTCGGCAACGCGGCCCACCTGCTCAACATCAGGCCGTGGGAATGGCAGCTGATGACCGTAGAGCAGACCGACACAGTGCTGTCCTGGCTGGACGCGTACAAGCAGGCCACCGACGAGGCCACCAACTGAACAGAGAGCGGGGCCCGCCATGAGCGACACGTCACTGGTGTTCAACCTCGTGGCGCGGGACCGTGCCTCGGCCGAAGTCTCCGCGATGGGCGAGCGGTTCAACACTGCGGCCGCGACCATCGGCGCTGGGTTCGCCGCGCTCCTGGGCGCCAGCGTCGTGCAGGGCCTGGACATGGAGGCCGCCGGGGCCAAGCTGAGCGCGCAGCTGCAGCTCGGCCCGGCCGAGGCCGCCGAGGTCGCACAGGTCTCTGCGTCCGTCTACAAAGACGCGTGGGGCGAGACGATCGACGAGGTCAATCTCGCGGTCAAGGGCGTGTACGCCAACATCGGCGACACCTCGCAGGCCGAGGGCGGTCTTGAGGGCCTGACGTCCAAGACGCTCGCCCTGGCCAAGACGTTCGACCAGGACCTGACCATGGCGACCGCGGCCGCCGGCCAGATGGTCCGCACCGGTCTGGCCGACGATGCGGACGAGGCGCTGGACATCCTGGCCATCGGCCTGGGCACAGCCGCGGACAAGAGCGGTGACCTGCTCGAGACGTTCAACGAGTACAGCACCCAGTTTCGCCGGGTCGGCCTGGACGGGCAGACCGCCACTGGCCTCATCGCGCAGGGCCTGCAGAACGGTGCCCGCGACGCCGACCAGGTGGCCGACGCCATCGGCATCTTCGGAGAGACAGCGCTCAAGGGCGGTACAGCGGTCGACGCCGCGTACACGTCCATCGGTTTGAGCGCCGACACCATGGCGAAGAAGATCGGGCAGGGCGGGAGCAGTGCCGAAGAGGCATTGTCGATGACGTTGGACGCCCTGCGGGGCACCACGAACGAGCAGGTCCGGCTCAACGCAGCGTCCGCCCTGTTCGGAGATCCCGCCAACACCATGGGCGATGCCCTCTACGCGCTGGATCCGGCCGCTGCAGCGGCGGCCGCCGGCATGGACAAGACCGACGGCGCCATGGACCGGCTCATGAGCTCCATGGGCGGGACGTCCAAAGCCCAGCTCGAGCAGTTCAAGCGCACCGTGATGGTGGAGCTCGGCGAGGCGAGCGGCGCGCTGATCAGCTTTGCGTCGGAGAACTCCGCGGTGACCAAGCCGGTGCTGATCGGGTTCGTGACGCTGGCGGCCGTGGTCGTCACCGCGAAGGTGGCGATGTTCACCTATGCCACGGTCGCCTCCATCGTGACTGGGGCGCACACCCTGATCGCCGCGTCCTGCTGGACCGTGATCGGCAACTGGACCCGGATGACGGCCATCGGCCTGATGGCCTACGCCCGCATCGCCGGGGCTGCTGTCGTATCCGCGGCGACAACGGCCGGCGCGTGGATGGGCAGCGCTCTTGTCTCGATCGGCACCTGGATCGCCGCGGTGGTCCGGGCGGCCGTGACAGCGGCCGCCCAGTTCCTCATGATGGCGGCCCGCGCAGTGGCGTGGGCGGCTGTGATGGCTGCTCAGTGGTTGATCGCGATGGGCCCGATCGGCTGGATCATCGCCGCAGTGATTGCCCTGGTCGTCCTCATCGTCGCCAACTGGGACAAGATCAAGTCGGCTACGGGTGCCGCCTGGACCTGGGTGTGGTCCAAGGTCAAGGCAGTCGGCGCGGCCATCCTCGGCTACATCACGAACCTGCCCTTGGTGAAGTGGTTCCTCCAGCACTGGGACAAGATCAAAACCGGTGTCGCCACGAAGGTCGTTGGCCTGGTCGCGTACGTGCGTGGCCTGCCAGGACGCATCCGGGATGCACTCGGCAGCCTAGGTTCGCTGCTGGTCCAGAAGGGGCGCAACGTCGTCGAGGGCCTGTGGCAGGGCATCCAGGCCATGGGCGGCTGGCTCAAGTCCAAGGTCATGTCGTTCGCCCGGAACGCGATCCCCGGGCCGATCGCCAAGGCTCTGGGTATCGCGAGCCCCTCCAAGGTCACTACCGCACAGGGCCGTTGGATTGCCCGCGGCCTGGTCGTCGGCCTCACCGGTTCGGCGAAGCAGGTCAAGTCCGCAGCGCAGAAGCTGGCGGACATCGTCCGAGACAGCATGGCCCCGGGTAAGAAGCGGTCCGCCGCCCTCGACAAGATCGGCGCCGGGTCCAAGCGCCTGGTGGCGCTCGCCAACGCTGAGGTGCGGGTCGCCGCCCGGATGAAGACGGCGACCAAGGCCCTGTCCGACCAGCTGAAGGCGCGGGACAAGCTGGCCGCGGACGTGAAGAAGGGCGTCCTCGACTCGGCGAACATCACCGCTGGCGCTACCGGTGGTCCGGTCACCGCGCAGACGATCCTGGCGACCCTGACGCAGAAGATGCAGCAGGCCCGCCAGTTCGCCGCACAGTTGGCGACCCTCCGCAAGAAGGGCGTCAGGTCGGACCTGATCGCGCAGATCGCGCAGGCCGGGGTCGAGCAGGGCTCCGGCGCGGCCACGGCGCTGGCTCTGGCGTCGAAGAGTCAGATCAGCCAGATCAACGCCACCCAGGGGGCGCTGGTCGGCGCGGCCGGGCAGGCCGGGGCAACGGCCGGGACCGCCATGTACGGGGCCGGCATCCAGGCAGCCCGCGGCCTGGTCAAGGGGTTGAAGAGTCAGCAGAAGGCCATCGAGAAGCAGATGGCGTCTCTGGCCAAGGGCATGGCCGCCAGCATCAAGAAGGCCCTCGGCATCCACTCGCCCTCGACGCTCATGGCGGACGAGGTCGGCGCGATGATCCCCGCCGGGATCATCACGGGCATGGCCGACGGCCAGGCCCCGCTGGACAAGGCCATGGCCAACAGCGTGAAGCCGCCGCCACCTCCCGGGGCCGGCGGACCGATGCTGTCCCGGCCAGCCGCACCGCTCCTCATGGCGGGCGGCGGCGGGCAGACCGTGCGCATCGAGCTGGTCGGCCCGGAGGAAGGCAAGCGGTTCATCCGCGGCATCGTCCGCAAGGACGGACGCGGCAGCGTGCAGAAGGCGTTCGGCTACGGAAAGGAGGCAACAGCGTGACGTTCCCCCAGACCCCTCTGGATGTGAGGTCAGAGCTGCAGATCGGCGGGACGTGGACGGACGCCAGCACGGACGTCTACACCCGCGCCCCGATCACCATCACCCGAGGGGCGCCGGACGAGGCGACTGGCCTGGAGCCGTCCACGTGCTCGCTCACGATGAACAACCGGCATGGCAAGTACAGCCCGCGGAACCCGATGTCGCCGTACTACGGGCTGATCGGGAGGAACACCCCGCTCAGGGTGTCCGTGCAGGGCCCGGAGTCGTATCTGTCTCTGGACGGCAGCACCACGTCCTACGCCCGCACGCCGGACGTAGCCGCGCTGGACATCGTTGGGGACATCGACCTCCGGGTCGAGGCGACTGTGGACTGGCACTCGACTGCCTCGCAGACGCTGCTCGGCAAGTGGATCTCTGCGACCAACCAGCGCTCGTACCTGCTGCGGCTCCTCGATGGCGTCCTCATCCTCAACTGGTCAGCCACCGGGAGCGCGTCACTGTTCGCGCAGCAGCCGCTGCCCGCGCTCCCGAAGCGCGCCGCACTGCGGGCCACGCTGGACGTCAACACCGGAGGCGGCAGCTTCGGGGCGACGTTCTACTGGGCCGAGTCCATGGCCGGCCCGTGGACCCAGATCGGCGACCCGCTGACCGGCCCGGCGACCAGCATCTTCGCCAGCACCGCACCCCTGGAGATCGCACCCATCGCCGCGACCGGAGTCACCCCGGTCTTCGGTCGCGTACACCGAGCCGAGGTCCGCTCCGGTATCGGCGGCACAGTCGTCGCATCGCCTGACATCCGGGCCCTGGCCGAGGGCGCGACCGGGTGGACGGACAGCGCCGGCCGCATCTGGACTCTCGGCGCGGACGCGCACATCTCTGACCGGCAGTACCGGTTTCATGGGGAGGTCAGTGCGTGGCCGTCCCGGTGGGACGTCTCCGGGAAGGACGTCTACGTCTCGGTCGAGGCGGCCGGCATCACACGGCGAATGGGCCAGGGCAAGAAAGCCCTGGACTCCACGCTGCGCAGGCGCATCCCGTCCGACCCGGACCTCATCGCGTACTGGCCGATGGAGGACGGCGCCGAGGCCACGGCCGCATACTCCCCCCTGCCCGGCGTCGCGCCGCTGACGGTGACCGGGTTCGAGTTCGGCGCGGACGACTCGCTCGGCGGCGCCGCCTCGCTCCCGAGGGTGGGCAGCCCGGCGACCATGCGCGGGTCCGTGCCTCGGAGTACAGCCAGCGGCTGGCAGGTCGAGTACGTCTACCTGCTGCCGACGATGCCCGCCCTACAGACCGAAATGGTCCGCGTCGCCGTGGCCGGGTCCGTGATGAAAGCCGCCGTCGTCTACGCGAGCACCGCCGGAGTCCGGATCGAGGCACAGGGATCCGACGGTACGGTCCTCGCTTTCTTCACATACACCGACGCCGGGGCGCTGGCGGATTTCTCGACCACGTGGAACCGGCTGGCCATCTACACGGCTGACGACGGGGGCACGTGCCGCCTGTACGTGTCCTGGCGCAACATTTTGGACGGCGGCCTGTGGATTGCCCGTACCGGATTCGTTGGGGTGCAGGGCGCGGTCACTGAGGTCTCCGGGTCCTGGGGGTCCGGCACAGCCGACATGACCCTCGGGCACCTGGCCGTGTTCGACATCCCCGCCACGTCTGCCGCCCTGACCGCACCGCCCGGCAGCGGAATCTTCGCGGGCGCTGACGACGGCTTCCTCGGCGAGACTGCCATCGAGCGCCTAGGGCGGCTGGCCACCGAGGAGGCGGCGCAAGTCGACTTGTCCTGGCGCGGGGAGGACTTCACCACCCCGACTGAACGCATGGGACCGCAGCGCCCTGCCACTCTCCTGGATCTGATCGAGGAGGCCGCGGAAACCGACGGCGGAATCCTGTACGAACACGCGGACCGCACCGGCCTGGTGTACCGGGACCGGCAGTCCCTCTACAACCAGGCCGTCGGCCTGGCCCTGGACTACACGGCGGAGGGAGAAGTGCCGCCGCCGCTGGAGCCGACCCCCGACGACCAGCGCACCCGCAACGACATCACCGTCACCCGGAGGGGCGGCAGCTCAGGGCGGGCAGTCCTGGAATCGGGGCCGCTGTCCATCCAGCCCCCACCGAATGGGGTGGGCCTCTACGACGAGGCATTCACCCTGTCCCTGTACAACGACGACCAGCCGCCCGGGATCGCCCAGTGGCGGATGCACCTGGGCACGTGGGACGAGGACCGCTACCCGACGATCACGGTGTGGCTGCACGCCGCCCCGCATCTCGTCGACGATGTCCTCGACCTGGACATCGGCGACCGAATCACGATCAGCAATCCGCCGGCGTGGCTCCCGCCAGGAACCATCGATCAGCACATGCGCGGGTACACCGAAGTCCTCGACCAGTTCGAGTGGACGCTCACGATGAACTGCGTTCCGGCCGGCCCGTGGACAGTGGGTGTGGTCGAGGACCCGATCCTGGGTCGTGCGGACACCGACGGCTCCGAGCTGGCGGCCGCGGTCACCTCGTCGGACACAACCTGGCAGGTCGCCGTCACCGACGGGCCCGCGTGGATCACCACTAGCGGGCAGCCCACGGAGTTTCCCGTCGATGTCACGGCAGGAGGGGAACAGGTCACCGTCACCGGGATCACCGGCAAGGTCGAGGACACGTTCACCCGCACCGTGTCGAACAGCTGGGGCACCGCGACCACAGGGCAGACATGGATCACGACGGGGGGCTCCGCGTCCGACCGCCAGGTGAACGGCACCGCGGGCACCGTCTCGCTCCCGGCCAGCCCTGGTACGTGGCGCATCCAACGTGCGGGCCAGAGCCTGGCCGACTGCGAGACGCTCGTCCGATTCTCGATGGCACAGGTGCATACCGGAGCATCGTTCGATTTCTGCTCGATGCTGCGCTGGGTCAGCGACACCGACTTCTACGTAGTCAGGGCGTCCTTCACGACCAGTGGAACCGTGCAGATGCGGATCTTCACCAACGACGACGGGACGCCGGGCGGGACGGTCACGACCCCCTGGACGTACACGGCCGGCGCCAACTTCTACCTGCGCGCCCGGGTCGACGGTCAGCGCATCCGCGGCCGGGTTTGGCCGGTCTCTGCCCGGGAGCCGGATAGCTGGGACGTGGACCAGGTGGCCGCCGCCACGCCTAACGCCAGCGGCGATGTCGGGATTCTTTGCTTCGGTGGCGCCGGCCTTACGTCGGCCAACCCGACCGCGGCCGTCGCCGATTTCGTCGTGGTGAACCCGCAGACATTCACGGTGGTCCGCTCCGTCAACGGGATCTCCAAAGCCCATTCGGCTGGTGCGTCCCTGTCTCTCACTCACCCGATGCGCGCCGCGCACTAGGAGGTACGTATGCCCATTCCCGCAGGCGGGATTGTGACGGCCGGGCAGCTTGGCCGTATTCAGCCGCGCACGTACCGGGCCCCCGCAACGGGCATCCTGGCCGGGTCCGTGACCAATGCGGACGTGCCTGGCGCCACCGTCACGTTTTCCACCGAGGCCGCGAACGCCACGTATGTCGTCGACGCCTGGTTCGACTTCCGCGTCACCGGGACATCAGGCACCGCCCTCGGCTCGGGAAACATCCACGTCGACGGAACGCTCGAAGCGGAGTACGCGGTATTCCGCGACTCCCACGCGGGCAGCGCGGCCGGCACCGGGAGCAGCGTCGGGCACACCTACCGGGGCACCCTCCCGGCGGCCGGGTCGCACACGATCAAGCTGGTCGCATCGCCGTCCGTTGGCCAGCAGGTCAACATCTACAGCTCGGTCACCGTGACGATCTATGAGGTGGTCTGAATGACTCACATCCTCACGACGGCCGACGGCGCGCAACTCGCGGTGATCTCCTGCGCCGTCCGCAACCCCGGCTCCGGCTGGGGCGTCATCTTCGACGCGGCACACTCCCCGTCTGGAGTGTCCGGGGTGATCCAGCGCGCCGACCACCTGGAGCTCACGCACGCCGTCGGTGCGGTGCGCGTGAGCTCACTGCAGGTGACGCCCGACGAGTGGTACGCGGCCCGGGCCCTGCGGGTCGGCGCATCCGTCGGCCTGGCCCTGACCCGCATCTACATGTACAGCGGAACGTCGACCACGCCCGTTGATCCGGCGACGCTGGTCGCCTCGTCCGGGAACCTGTGGATCACAGGTTTTCTCGAGCTGTCCTGACACCCAGAACTACCGCCGCCCCGAGCCGTACTGGCCGGGGCTTTCTGCATGTCCGGAGGCATTCATGTCCGAACCGATGTCCCCAGCCGAATTCCTGCAGGCCCTGCGGGACGAGGGCCTGACGGTGGTCGAGGTGGGCGACTGGCGTACCCACAACCGCAACCACAAGGGGCCGTTCGGCCCGGTGCACGGGGTGATGATCCACCACACCGTGACCCAGGGCACCGCCCGCACCGTGGAGATCTGCCGTCACGGGTACGCCAGCCTGCCCGGCCCGCTTTGCCACGGCGTGATCGCCAAGGACGGCCGGGTGCACCTGGTGGGCTACGGCCGCACGAACCACGCCGGGCTCGGCGACGACGACGTCCTCCAGGCCGTCGTCGACGAGAAGGCGCTGCCGGCGGACAACGAGGCCAACACCGACGGCAACCGGTACTTCTACGGGTTCGAGTGCGAGAACCTCGGCGACGGCAAGGACCCCTGGCCGGATGTGCAGCTCGAGGCGATCGAGCGCGCGGCCGCCGCCGTCTGCCGGTACCACCGTTGGGGCGCCGAGTCGGTGGTCGGCCATCTCGAGTGGCAGCCCGGCAAGATCGACCCGCGCGGTTTCGCCATGGCATCGATGCGAGCCCGGGTCGATGAGCGCCTGGACGACAGCAAGCCGAGCCCGACGGCACCCGCGAAGCCGACCGCTCCGGTCAAGCGCGCGCCCGCTTTCCCGGGGCGGTCGGCATTCCGGATCGGGGCCCGCAACAAGCACGCGCTGCAGCTGCAGGAGTGGCTGCACAAGGGCGACTGGGGCCCGCGGTACAAGGTCGGCCCATCGATGCTCATGACGCAGAAGGACCTCGACAAGGTCGCCGCGCTGCAGCGCCACTACCTCTCCGCTCTCGGCCCGGCTGACGGCGGAGTCGGACCCAAGACCTGGCAGTACGCGTTCGAGGTCGCCAACGGCCTCCGGAAGAAGTGAGACATCCATGACTGGTCTGTTCATCTCCACCATGCGCACCGCTGTGCCGCTCGTCGCCGGGTGGCTGCTCACCCTCGCCGCGGGTGCCGGCCTCGACCTCGACTCGACGGCCGTCACGGGAGCCGTGATGGTCGGTCTCGCGCTCGTTTACTACCTGGCCTTCCGGCTGCTCGAGATCGTCGGCGAGCGCGCACACGGGACTGTCCTGCAGAACATTGCAGGCACGCTCCTCGGGTGGGCGCGGCCGCCGGCCTATCCGAAGGTCCAGGTTCTGGAGCCGATCGACGGAGCCCGGTACCTCGGTGAGTCCGGCGCCAGGTGACCTCAGCCTGTCGCCCGGATTAGCACCACACTGCACCAGGAGGCATGCACGTGGACGCTGCGACCATCGGCGCTATCGGCACCATCGGCGCCGGACTCGCAGTGGCCACGGCCGCATGGATCGGCCATCGCGGATCCCATCAGGGAGTGGTGATGACCGGGTACGGCGGTCTCCTGGACCGGCTGCATGCAGAGCGGCTCAGCCTGGAAGCAAAGCTCACCGCAGCCGAGACGGCGCTCGCCACGGCCTACGTCGACAAGGCACAACTCCAGGCAGAGATCGAACTGCTTGAAGCGCAGATTGCTGACCGTGACCGTCAGATCGCCGCCCTACGGAGGACCGCCCTGTGACCCGCCGCCACCGCTCCGAGGGGATACTGGCCCGCCGCTGGCGTTCCCTCGCCGTCGCCGCCGTACTCGCCGTGCTCTCCGGGGCCATCGTCCTGGTCTGGGTACGGATCGACGCCGAGGCCCAGCGGACCCAGCAGGTGGCGGCGGAGGCGGACCGGCGCGGTGACGCGGTAGGCACTCTGGCCGGGGACGTACGGACACTCCGTGCACAGATCCAGGCAGAGGGCGGAACGCCAGCTGCTCCGGATCCGGCGGCCGCGGTCGACGATCTGCCGGACCGGGTCGAGGTGCCGGTGCCGATCCCGGGGCCGCCGGGTGCTCGAGGACTACCGGGCAAGGACGGGAAGAACGGTGAGCCCGGAGCCGCGGTAACCGGGCCGCCTGGGCCTGCAGTTACCGGCCCGCCGGGGCCCGCTGTCACTGGTCCGCCCGGGCCTGCCGGCGCGGACGGCAAGGACGGTACGGACGGTACGGACGGCGCGGACGGCGCGTCGATCACCGGACCGCCCGGGGCCGAGGGACCTCGTGGCCCAGCTGGCCCTACCTGCCCGGAGGGCTACTCGCTCCAGCCGCCGCCGGGTGATCCGGATGGGCTGATGTGCCGCCGCGACGGTGCGCCTACGCAGCCTGACCCTGACCCGTCACCGGGCCCGCTCGCTCTGGACCCAGCGCGACGCCAGTACCCATGACCTACAACGCCCCCTGTCTGGCCTACGGGCTGGGCAGGGGGCGCTTTCGTACGTCCAGGGGTGCCTTGCCTACCCCTGGACGCACGAGAGCCCCACCGCCGCTGGGGAGATGGGGCCTCGTAGGTACCGGCGCCGAGCCGACGGCGCGGGGTACCGTTCTGGTGTCGAGTCAGAACATGGGAGCAAGTATGCACTCTCTGCCACATGACCACACCGGAGCACGCATCAAGAGGCTGCGCCTCGAACGCCACCTCACCCAGCGAGCCCTGTCGGACCTGTCACAGGTGCCGTACAGCACCCTGGCAAAGATCGAGCAAGGCGTCACAGCAGCCAGCCCGTACGTCATCGCCGCCCTGGCCCGCGCCATGCGCGTCAAGGTCGACACAGTCACCGGCCAGCCCTACGTCACCGAGCTCCGGGCCGACGAACTGGACGTCCTGATACAGCCCATGAGGGAGGCACTCGACGTCTTCGACCTCGGGCCTGACCCGGACATCCACCCCCGTGCCCACGCACTGATCGCTGCCGATACCGAGGAGCACCTGGTCGCGGTCCGCGCTGGGGAGATCAAGCGGGTGGCCGCCCAGCTGCCGGGCCTGATCCACGAGGCGACGACCGCGGCGCATGCCGCAGGCACACGGGACCCGTGGCTGACCCTGGCGAGCACGTACCGCACCGGGTACGACGTCGCCTCGAAGCTGGGCTACGGCGACCTGGCGTCGATCGCGCTCGCCCGCATGGACTGGGCAGCGCAGCGTGCATCAAACGCGGTTGTCGGCGCGATGAGCCGCTACATGCGTGGCCTCACGTACCTCCGGGCAGGGCAGTACCGCACCGGGGAGCGTCTGGTCCAAGTTGGGCTGACCGACCTCGAGCAGGCGGAACACAGCCGGGAGCGCGACGTCCTCATCGGGCAGCTCCACCTGGGTGCCGCAGTCATGGCCGGGCGGGCACAGGACCGGCACCGTGCCGAGGGACACCTTGCCGAGGCCAGCCGGATTGCCGAGCAAACAGGCGAGGCGCCCACCGTGCACTGGCTCACGTTCGGGCCGACCAACGTCGCCGTACACCACGTCTCAGTGCTCGCCGAGCTCGACGAGTACGGGGCCGCGGCCCAGATCGGGAAGAGCGTGAGCATTCCCCGGGAGTGGCCGGCATCCCGCCGCAGCCACCACTTCGCGGAGCTGGCCCGGGCACAGATGTGGACGGGCGCCCTGGACGACAGTTTCGCGAATCTGCTGCGGTCCCGGAAAGCGGCGCCGCAACAGGCCCGGTACCACCACACGGTGAGGGAGACATACGCCGGGCTGGAGGCTGCGAAGCGGCAGCTTCCCGACTCGTTCTTGTCGTACGGCTCATGGCTGGGCGTTTGACACTGCGTTAACCCTTGGCCCCGACTATCCGAAATCGCGGATAGTCGGGGCCTTTTCGTGGGGTCACCATGTCGTCACCAGCCTCTGACATGGAGCCGACCATGACTGTGCCTGCGCCGATTCCCGCGCTCTCTGCGTTACCTCTGCCTGACCCCATGAGCCTGTCCGAAGGGCAGCAGCGTGGCACCCACTGCGTGTGGTGTGTCGCCCCGCTGGCCAGCGATGCGGCTCACGATCTCGGAGCCCGTCCGCTCGATGCGCACGGTACGTCCGTCCACTGGTACCCCCGCTGCTGCCCCTCGTGCAAGAGGAGCCGGTCATGAGGACGAAGACCCGGGTGAGCCGCACCGTCACTCAGCTGTCAGTCCTGGCCGAGCTTGCCTACCGGGGGCTTGTCGACCACACGATCGTGTGTCGGCACTGCAAGGCGGGGGCGCCATGCGCAGTGCGCCTTGGCCTGAACAAAGCATGGAAGAAGCTGCGCGGATGACGCCCGGACTGGTCCCGTACATCACGGCCCGCGAGGGCGAGGAGACCGACCTCCTGAGCTCCCTCTGCGTACGCGGCCCCTCATCCGCCACGCGCATCGGCTACCGCGACGAGATTCCGTCCGACCTTGGCCCGCGCGGTGAACTATGGGGCAGGTGCTCGCAGCGCATCGGCCCGGACCGGATGCCGATCGGCCGGCCCTTGTGGCGGCAGGTCCACCCGGCCCGGCAGCGCGAGACCATGATGAAGCTGCGCTGTCAGGTCTGCGTCGCCCCCGCCCGCACCGCGAAGGGAACCCTGTTCTTGGAGAGCGCTGCGGTGAAGGCGCCCGCCCCCGGCTCGGCTCTGCTGACGGCCCATCCCCCCGTCTGCCTGCCGCACGCCCGTGCCTCGGTCGAGCAGTGCGCCCATTTCGCCCAGCACGGGGCCCGCGTGCTGCTGGTGCGAAGCGCCCCTTTGTACGGCGTGATGGGCACGGGCTACAAGCTCGGTCTGGCTGGCTGGCAGGAGGTGCCTGGCGTGGACGCGCCGGTGCCGTACGGCAGCCCGGTGATTCGCGCCGTCCTCGCGTCGCAGCTTGTCCGTGAGCTGCGGGATTTCACCGTCGTGCAGCTCGACGAGCTTGAGTAGCGACGGCACTGGCTCCCGCCCGTACCCCATAGTCGGCGGCGGCCGGGGTGCGGGTGGGTCTACTCGCGGACGAGGTCGGTCAGCGGCATTTCGAGCGCCTCGGCGATGAGTAGCAGGTCGCTGTACCTCGGATCGCGCACCCCAGCCTCGTAGCGCTGAATGGTTCGCCGGTCCATACCCACTCGGACCGCTAGCTGGTCCTGCGAGAAACCTGCCGCTTGGCGAAGTGTTGCGATGCGGTGGCCGAGTTGCCGGCGCTTCGCTTGGGCCCAGTCCGGGAGGGGCGTACGTCTGCTCGGCACTCGACAAACGGTCTGACCGAGATCATCGCGAGTCAGTACCCAAACGGTCGCAATCGCGTGACGGCTGCACACTACAGCTAGCGCAGGTAAGCGGTTGCGGGCTTAGCTGCCTACCGCAGGCTCCATGCCGCGCCCCTCGATCGGCCGCTCCCCTCCACGTCCGCCAGGCAGAGAGGGAGCGGTTGCCTCGCCCCCCGGTACCTATGTGCCGGGGGGTGAGTGCGTACAAGCCACTGACCTGCCGCCATCACACAGGGTTTGTGTAGGTGTTTTTCTACTTGTTAGCTCCGTGACCTCAGCCCCGCGCACCTCGCCGACCACCAGCCGGTCGGGCCGCATCCGCAACGCCTGCCGCACCAGGTCCCGCAGAGTCACGCGCCCCGCCCCCTCCTGGTTGGCCGGGCGCGACTCCAGGCGCACCACGTGAGGATGGTCCGGCCGCAACTCGGCGGAATCCTCGGCGAGCACGATCCGCTCCTGTCCCCCGACCACCCCGAGAAGACTCGACAGCAGCGTCGTCTTCCCGGCGCCCGTACCCCCGCTGATCAGGTACGAGACCCGGGCCTCCACCAGGGCCCGCAGCACCCGGTCCCCGCCAGGCGGCACCGTCCCGGCCTCGATCAGCTCCGTCAGGGCGAACGCCCTGAGCCGCACCACCCGCAAGGACAGGCATGTCGAGCCGACGGACACCGGCGGCAACACCGCGTGCATCCGGGTCCCGTCCGGCAGCCGTGCGTCCACCCAGGGACGGGCGTCGTCCAGACGCCGCCCCGCGACGGCCGCGAGCCGCTGGGCCAGCCTGCGTACGGCGGCCGCGTCCGCGAAGGTGACCCCGGTCAGTTCGAGCCCGCCGCCCCGGTCCACCCACACCCGGTCCGGCGCCGACACCAGCACGTCGGTCACCGCCGGGTCGGCGAGCAACGGCTCCAGCACCCCGGTACCGACCAGCTCGCCCCGTAACTCCTGTGCCGCCCCCAGCACTTCCGTGTCGCCCAGGAGCCGCCCCTGGGCGCGCAGGGCGGCCGCCACCCCTGCCGGGGTCGGCGCCGCACCACTGCGGGCCAGCCGCTGCCGCACCGCGTCGAGCAGAGCCTCCGTCATGACACACCTCCGCCGGGAAGCCCGGCGGCAAGGCTTCCGCCACCGGCGGCACCCGCCTGATCCCAGAAGGCCGTGCAGAACCGGGCCAGCGGCCCGCGCACCGCGCTCCCCGGAGGCGCACCGTCGTCCTGGGCCGCCGAAAGCCCCGCCTCCCACGGCAGCTCGCCGACGAGCGGCAGCCCCAGGGCCTTGGCCACCCACCGCTCGTCCAGGCCCGCCGCGTATGGGCCCCGCGCGACGACCCGCAGGTCCTCCAGGACCATTCCGGCCATCGACGCCACACGCTGTGCCGCCGCGACCGCCCTCAGTTCACCGGGCACGACCAGCAGTCCGAGATCGAGTTGAGCCAGCGCCTCGGCCACGCCTTCGTCGACGCGGCGCGGCAGATCCACGACGACCACACCGCCGAGTCTGCGTGCGGCGGCCAGCACCGCTCGTATGGCCTGCGGAGGGATGACCACCTCGTCGTCTCGGCCCCAGCTCAGCACCCGCAGCCCGTGCAGAGCGGGCAGCGAGTCCTCCAGCGCACCGCCGCCCACCCGCCCCTTGGACTGGGCGAAATCCGGCCACCGCATCCCTTCGGCCCGTTCGCCACCGAGCAGCACGTCGATGCCGCCGCCCAGTGGATCGCCGTCGATCAGCATGGTCCGCCGGCCGGACCTGGCGGCGCTCACGGCGAGCGCACAGGCCAGCGTGGATGCGCCGGAGCCGCCCCTCCCGCCCATCACGCCTACGGTCAGCGCGGGACGCCCCACACCCTCCGCCGCGTTGGCGATCTGATCGACGAGCCAGCCCTCCGAATCGGGCAGCCGCAGCACGTATTCGGCCCCGATCTCCACCGCCTGCCGCCAGACGTCCGGCGCGTCCTGGTCCCGCCCGACGAGCATCACGCCGCGCCTGCGCCCGGTGCCACGGCATCGAGCGGCGGCGTCGTCGCCCACCAGAACCATCGGAGCCTGCTCCCAGCCGCCCCTGCGTTCGGGCGGCCCGTAGTGAACTTCCGGCTCCGCTCCCGCCGCCGCGCAGAGCCTCAGCAGATCGTCGAGCAACTCCACGTCCTCGGTCACGATCAACGGCCCGCCCCGGCATCCTTCCGAGCTCGGCAGACCCTCCCGTGCGATCGATCCAGCCACGATCTCCGCCCCCTTCTCACTGCCCCTTCAGTACGGTTCGCGGCGATCTCTGAGCGTTCCGAGATGCGCGATTCCGGAACCCGCGGACTTCACGGGTGGAATCACCGTGCAGCGCTTCGGAAAAACATGTGGATCTTGCTGCAAAACTGTGGACAACTTCAGCGTTGTGAATATCTCGGTAACCCATACCGGCGACTTCCGAGCGCAGCTCTTCCGTAACGCACCGTGACGAGGCAGACTGAAGAAAGTCCCGCGCAGAGCTGGGCCGTCGCGGCCGGGAGAAGGGCGAGAACCTTGATTCCGGGCGGTGAAAACGCGTCCGGACATGCGACGACCCCCGCCGGGGGGGAGAGCGGGGGTCGTCCCCACGGCCGACTCGGGGGGGGGAGGAGCCGGACCGGGTTAGCACGGTCGCGAACGATCCGTGACTTCCATGGTGTACCCGAGAGCCTTCTCAGGCAAACCCACACGCCAGAGTTTACGCCGAATGGTGGGCCCCTATGCTCAGCCTTGTGGAAAACTGCTTCTCGCCGCGCACAGCAGCCTTCTTTGACCTGGACAAGACGGTCATTGCGAAGTCATCGACGCTGACCTTCAGCAAGTCCTTCTACCAAGGTGGACTGATCAACCGCCGTGCCGTACTGCGCACTGCGTACACACAGTTCGTCTTCCTCGCCGGAGGCGCCGATCACGATCAGATGGAGCGGATGCGCGAATACCTCTCCGCGCTCTGCAAGGGATGGAACGTCGAGCAGGTCAAGGAGATCGTCGCCGAGACCCTTCACGACCTCATCGACCCGATCATCTACGACGAGGCCGCCACTCTCATCGAGGAGCACCACACCGCGGGACGCGATGTGGTCATCGTGTCCACGTCGGGCGCGGAGGTGGTCGAACCGATCGGGGAGCTACTGGGCGCGGACCGGGTCGTCGCCACCAGGATGGTCGTCGGCGACGACGGCTGCTTCACCGGCGAGGTCGAGTACTACGCGTACGGGCCGACGAAGGCGGAAGCGGTCAAGGCGCTCGCGGTGTCGGAGGGGTACGACCTCTCGCGCTGCTACGCGTACAGCGACTCCGCGACCGATGTACCGATGCTCGAGTCGGTCGGCCACCCGCACGCGGTCAATCCGGACCGTGCGCTGCGGCGCGAGGCGACCATCCGGGAATGGCCGATTCTCGTCTTCAACCGGCCGGTCCGGCTCAAGCAGCGACTGCCCGCCTTCTCGATGCCCCCGCGCCCCGCTCTCGTGGCGGCGGCAGCAGTGGGAGCGGCAGCCGTTACCGCAGGGCTGGTCTGGTATGCCAGCCGCCGCCGTGCCGCCACGCTCGCCACCTGACACCCCCGGGTCCCGAAGCCGTCCCCGCGACGCACTACGCCCGACCCGCCCATTTTTGCACCGAAAGGTAAAGAAGTCGGGCCAACACTTTCCCTTCCTCCGCCAGGGGAGTAGAAAGGAGTCAACGGCCCGCGAGACCAAGGGCATCCGAGAGGATCCCCTTTACACGCAAGTCGGCCCCACGGACCGCGCATGGAAGTCGAGCACCCACGCGACGTCGACCCGTCGATTACGGGCCAGCCGCACCAGGGCACGGGCGAAGTACCCGACCTGATGGGCATATATCGAGGACGCTTGGTAACCCGGCGGACATGCCAGCGGCGGTACCGATACCGGTACCGCCGCAACCCTTTCCGGGGCCGTACGCCACAGCCGTGAGCCACAGCAGTGAGCGAACGCCGCGAGACAGCGGCCAGCAGTCAGCGCCTCACGGAAGGGGAAACGGGGCACGTCATGTCACGCGGCGCCGCGCTGCAGCGCCTCGCAGA
The DNA here is from genome assembly GCF_042717135.1 of Streptomyces sp. NPDC058620. Taxonomy (NCBI): domain Bacteria; kingdom Bacillati; phylum Actinomycetota; class Actinomycetes; order Kitasatosporales; family Streptomycetaceae; genus Streptomyces; species Streptomyces sp. NPDC058620. Next base: position 53,102 of record NZ_JBHXQO010000010.1, on the reverse strand, counting down.
CAGCCGTCGACTCCCGCACACCCAGCTCAACCGCGCGGCCGCAATGCGCGATCCAGGCCGCCATGCCCTCCGGCGTCCCCGTCAGATAGCCCTCGAACGCCGCCACGTACGCCGCCCGCCCCTGCTCCGCATGGCCGACCTCGGCCGGGCAGATCGACTTCGGGTCGAGGCCGCTGCCGATCAACACGATCCGCTCGGCCGTCCGAGCGACCAGGCCGTTGCAGGAGCTGAAGGGGCGCAGGGCCAGCAGTTCACCGTGCACGACCGCCGCCGAGACCAGAGCCGGCGCCGCGCTCCCCGCGATGATCAGCTGCGAAAGCCCTTCCAGCCGCCCGGCCACCTCGTCGGCGTCCGGCACTGGGGCCTCGATCAGCGGCTCGTCGACGGCCTCGCCTGCCAGGCGCGGCCGCCCGACGGCGTCATCGGGAGAGGCGCCACCGGCAGCCACCAGGTGCAGACGCGCCAGGACGCGGAGGGGCGACTGCCGCCAGATGGAGAGCAGTTGCCCCGCCTCGGCGGTCAGCCGCAGGGCCGCGCCGATCATGCGGGCCTCGTCATCACCTCTGAAGTCGGTGCGCCGGCGCACCTCCTCCAGATTCCAGTCGGCGCCCGAGAGCGCCGCGGAGCCGCGGGCGCCGCGCAGGGCCGCCTCCGCCGTGACCTCGTTGCTCCGGCGCCGCATGACGCGGTGGCCGTAGACCCGGTCCACGGCCTTGCGAACGGAGTCCACGGCATCGGTGACGCCGGGCAGGGCGGCCAGCGCGGCGAGCGGATCTGAGGCAGTCGTACTCATAAGTAGCGAGGCTACGCGCCCCCTACACCCTTACCGCCTTGGAGTGGTCTTCTTCACGAAGCGTGACAGCGGAACGCGTTCGGGCCACTACCGTAGGTGAACATGAAGATCGCTTTCGTGGGGAAGGGCGGCAGCGGCAAGACAACGCTGTCCTCGCTCTTCATCCGCCACCTCGCTGCCAATGAAGCCCATGTCGTCGCGGTGGACGCCGACATCAACCAGCACCTCGGAGCCGCACTCGGCCTCGACGACGAGGAAGCCGCCGCCCTGCCCGCCATGGGCGCGCAGCTCCCTCTCATCAAGGACTACCTGCGCGGCAGCAACCCCCGTATCGCCTCCGCCGAGACGATGATCAAGACGACGCCGCCCGGCGAGGGCTCGCGGCTCCTGCGCGTCTGCGAGGACAACCCGGTGTACGACGCCTGTGCGCGTACGGTCCGGCTCGACGACGGGGAGATCCGGCTGATGGCCACCGGGCCGTTCACCGAATCCGACCTGGGGGTGGCCTGCTACCACTCCAAGGTCGGCGCGGTGGAGCTGTGCCTCAACCACCTGGTCGACGGCCCGGACGAGTACGTGGTGGTCGACATGACCGCGGGCTCGGACTCGTTCGCCTCCGGGATGTTCACCCGCTTCGACATGACGTTCCTGGTCGCGGAGCCGACCCGGAAGGGCGTCTCGGTCTACCGTCAGTACAAGGAGTACGCGCGGGACTTCGGCGTCGCGCTGAGGGTGATCGGCAACAAGGTCCAGTGCCAGGACGATCTGGACTTCCTGCGGGCCGAGGTGGGCGACGATCTTCTGGTGGGCGTCGGGCACTCCGACTGGGTGCGCTCGATGGAGAAGGGCCGGCCCTCCCGGTTCGAGCTGCTGGAGGCGGACAACCGGATGGCGCTGCAGGCCCTGCAGGACGCCGCCGAGGACTCGTACGCAGAGCGCGACTGGGAGCGCTACACGCGCCAGATGGTCCACTTCCACCTGAAGAACGCGGAGAGCTGGGGCAACGCGAAGACGGGCGCCGACCTGGCCGCGCAGGTCGACCCCGCCTTCGTACTCGATGAGCGGTGCGCACAGAAGGGCGTCGCCCAGCCCGCGTGACGATGGCTGAACGAGGCCGCAGCCGGTGGGGTGGGTGGCATCCGGGCATCAACGCCCCGGATGCCACACGCCCCACCTGCCACGTGGCTGAAGAAGTCAGCCGGCGGACCGCTCACCCGCGTCCGGCTTGGCGGCGGGCCCGGCTTCTGCGGGCTTGGCGGCCTGATCGGCGGCGGGCTCCACCGGGGACGTCGGGCCGAGGTAGGTGGCCCAGCTCCCCTTGGGCGCCTCACCCACGCCGAGCGTGCCGAGCTTGGCCAGCGTCGCCGGGTCCTGCGCGTCGAGCCAGTCGGCGAGCTGCCGGAAGGAGACGCAGCGCACGCCCTCCTTCGGGCAGACGGTCTCGATCGTCTCCTCGATGGCGCGCATGTACGTGCCACCGTTCCAGGACTCGAAGTGGTTGCCGATGATCAGCGGGGCGCGGTTGCCGTTGTACGAGCGGTCGAATGCCTGGATCAGACCGTCGCGCATCTGGTTGCCCCAGTACTCGTGCTTGGCGGGGTCACCCTTTGTCGTGCCGGACTGGTTGAACATGAAGTTGTAGTCCATCGAGAGAGTCTCGAAGGCACGGCCTGGTACGGGGACGAGCTGGAGCGGCAGGTCCCAGAGGCCGTTCTTCTTCTTGGGCCAGACCTGGTTGCCGACACCGCTGGAGTCGTACCGGAAGCCCATCGTCCGGGCTGCGGCGACCATGTTCTCCTGCCCTTCGAGGCAGGGGGTGCGACCGCCGACGAGTTCCTTCTCGTAGTCGAAGGGAAGCGGTGCCTCGGCCTTGAGCTCCGGGGTGTTGGACTTCCAGCTCTGCACAAAGGACTTCGCCTGGCGGATCTCGCTCTTCCACTCCTCGACGGACCAGGTCCCGACTCCGCCGTCCTTGCCGCAGAAGTGGCCGTTGAAGTGGGTGCCGATCTCATTGCCGTCCTGCCAGGCGGCGCGCAGTTCGTTGAGGGTGTCGCGAATGCCCTTGGTGTCGTTGAAGCCGATGTCGGAGCGGCCCGCCGCGTGCTGGGGCGGGTTGTAGAGGTGCCGCTTCTCCTCCGACAGCAGGTACACGCCACTGAGGAAGTACGTCATGGTCGCGTTGTGCTTCTTGGCCACCCCGCGGAAGTGCGAGAACAGTCGCTGGCTGTCCTCGCCCGCCCCGTCCCACGAGAACACCACGAACTGCGGTGGCTGCTGACCGGGCGCCAGGCGCTTGACGGCGGGAAGTTTCGGCTGCGTCCCGGTGAAGGCGGTGGAGCCGTCGCCGATGAGCTGAACCTTGCTCTTGGGCGCGGCCGCCGGCGCGTCCTCCTTGGGGCCGTTGGCCCCCTTCTCGGCGCCGGCACCGGCTGCCCCCGATCCCGCACCGGAGTCGGCGCAACCCGCCAGACCCGCGACCAGTGCCGTCGCCATGACACCCATGACGATCCTCTTCGTGGCGGCCATCATCCGCCCACCCTCTTCCTTGCAGGTTATTTGCGTTGAAGTGCCGACACGGCGCGGCCAACGTCGCACGCAATCCGCACAAAGCAGGACGACAGGCCGAATGAAAAGCTGCCTATTCACCTGATTGGGTGGCTCAAAGGGCTATTTGCCCTAGATCATGGACACATCTCTTTACTCTGCATTACGATTCGTTTACTGAGAGTTGAGAAATCCCGCCGCTGCACGCCGTGACCCACGGCCGCGACCCCCACGTTCCGCGACCGCGCCGCCCCGGAGGAGACGGGAACATGCCCGCATGCGTCCCCACCCGTAATGACCGCACGTCCCGCCGTTCGCGCCCTTCCAGGGCCTCGGGATTCAAGCGACCACACAGCCCGCCACCGCCGCCCGGCGGACGCCGCTTCCGCATCGCCGGCGCCGACCTGTCCGCGTCGATCACTGTCTTCCTCATCGCAGTTCCCATGTCGCTCGGCCTCGCCGTCGCCATGGACGCCCCGCTCCAGGCCGGCCTGGTCTCCGCGGCCATCGGCGGCATCGTCGCCGGGCTGCTCGGCGGTACCCCGCTTCAGGTCAGCGGCCCCTCCGCCGGACTGACCGTCGTCACCGCCGAGTTGATCCAGATCTACGGCTGGCGCACCACCTGCGCGATCACCATCGGTGCAGGACTCCTGCAGATCCTGCTCGGCTCCCTGAGAGCGGCTCGCAGCGCGCTCGCCGTCAGCCCCGCCATCGTGCACGGCACACTCGCCGGGATCGGCGTGGCCATCGCCCTGGCTCAGCTGCACATCGTGCTCGGCGGCTCTCCCCAGAGCTCAGTCGTCGACAACGCCCTTGCTCTGCCCGCCCAACTGGAGCGGCTCAGTCCGGCCGCTCCGCTGATCGGCTCGCTGACCATCGCCGTCCTGGTGCTGTGGCCACGCCTCCCGGGGCGGTCCGGACAGGCCGTGCGGAGGATTCCCGCGGCCCTGGCCGCCGTGGTGACCGCGACCGCGGTCGCCGCCCTCGCGACCCCGGGTATCGCGCGGGTCGACCTGCCGTCCTGGCGCTCGCACGCCCTGCCCGAAATGCCTCAGGGCCCCGTTCTCGCCCTGGCCACCGCGGTGTTCACCGTCATGCTGGTGGCCAGCCTGGAGTCACTGCTCGCGGCAGTCGCCGTGGATAAGATGGCGGCGGACCGGGCGGCCGACCGCTCCCGAGGCGGGCCTTCCGGGCACGAGCCGGTCAGACGCTCCGACCTCGACCGCGAGTTGCGGGGACAGGGCGTCGCCAACTCGCTGGCCGGCCTGCTCGGCGGGCTGCCCATCTCCGGTGGTGCCGTGCGCAGTTCGGCGAACGTACGGGCCGGAGCGACCGGCCGGGCCGCCACGGTGCTGCACGGCGTCTGGGTACTGCTGGCCGCCGCCCTGCTGGTCACCGTGCTCGAACGGATCCCGCTGGCCGCCCTCGCCGCCCTGGTGATGATGGTCGGCATCCAGATGGTGAGCTTCGCTCACATCCGTAACGTCCACAAGCACCGCGAATTCCTGGTGTACGGGACCACGATCACCGGGGTCGTCCTCTTCGGCGTGCTGAGGGGTGTGGTCCTCGGCGTCGCGGTCGCGGTGGCCGTAGCGCTGCACCGGCTGGCCCGTACGAGGATCACGGTGACGGAGCAGGAAGGCCGCCACCTGGTGAAGGTCCGAGGCCAGTTGACGTTTCTGGCCGTGCCGCGGCTCAGCAGGACTCTCGGCCAGCTCCCCCAGGGGGTCGATGCGATCGTCGAGCTGGACGGCTTCTTCATGGATCACGCGGCGTTCGAGGCGATCCAGGACTGGCGCAACACCCAGCTCGCCCAAGGAGGCCGGGTCGTCTTCACCGGCAGGTCGGGCGGCCGGGTCGCCGAGCCGGCAGCGGCCGCGCACTCCTGCTGCCGCCCCTGGACCCCCTGGCGCAATCACCACTGCCACGACCGGTCGGAGCACGCCACCGCGACCACCGCCGAACTCACGGCGCAGGACGTCACGGGCCGTGGCGGATCCGGCCCGTGGGACATCGACGACATCAGCGGCACCGGCGCGCCCACGGACCCGGGCGCGAGGGGCACGACGGCAGGCGGTGCGTCCCGCCCGGCCGGTGCCCACCGCCTGTTCAATGGCCTCAGTTCGTTCCAGCGCAATACGGCACCGTTGGTGCGCGAGGAGCTGGCCAGGCTGGCCGCAGAGGGCCAGCGGCCCTCTCAGCTCTTCATCACCTGCGCCGACTCCCGGCTGGTCACCAGCATGATCACGTCGAGCGGCCCGGGAGACCTGTTCACCGTGCGGAACGTCGGCAATCTCGTTCCGCCGCCGGACACGGAGACCACCGAGAGCGGCGACGACTCGGTGGCCGCCGCCATCGAGTACGCGGTGGACGTGCTGAGGGTCGGGTCCATCACCGTCTGTGGACATTCCGGCTGCGGCGCCATGCAGGCGTTGCTCAGCGCCGAGCCGCGCACCCCCCGGACGCCTCTGTGGCGCTGGCTGCGACACGGCCTCCCGAGCCTGGAGCGGATGGCGTCACGTCATCACTCCTGGGCCCGGATCTCCGGGCGGCTGCCCGCCGACGCGGTGGAGCAGCTCTGCCTCACCAATGTGGTCCAGCAGTTGGACCATCTGCGGGCACACGAATCGGTGGCGCGCCGGCTGGCGGAAGGCACGCTGGAACTGCACGGCATGTACTTCCACGTGGGCGAGGCCCAGGCCTATCTGCTGGCCGAGGGCGCCAGTGCGGGTACGGGCCACGACGAGGTCTTCGACCGGGTCGGCCCCGGCGCCGACCTCAGTACCGCTCTCGACGCCGGGACGCACGCCTGACGGAACGGCGCGCCCACAAAGCGCAGCTGACAGGACGCCACGCCCGCCCGAACCGCGCGCCTGGCTGAACCGCGCGCCCGCCCGGTCCGTGAGACCTTGTGGTCCCGCTTCCGCGACGCACCCGGCTGCTTGCGGAAGCGGGGTCTGTGGCCCCATACACGAGAACACAGGTCTAAACCAATTCCCGGCAGACCCTTGTCACCCGGCCTTTGGCCTGATGAGCTATGCCCCGGGACACAACGGACACCCTGGGACTGGGAGAAGTCGTGAGCAACGAAAGCCTCGCCAACCTGCTTCGGGAAGAGCGGAAGTTTGCGCCGCCTGCCGAGCTGGCCGCCAACGCCAACGTCACAGCGGAGGCGTACGAGCAGGCCGAGGCGGACCGGCTGGGCTTCTGGGCCGAGCAGGCCCGCCGCCTGACCTGGGCCACTGAGCCGACCGAGACGCTCGACTGGAGCAACCCGCCCTTCGCGAAGTGGTTCGCGGACGGCAAGCTCAACGTCGCGTACAACTGCGTGGACCGCCACGTCGAGGCGGGCAACGGCGACCGGGTCGCCATCCACTTCGAGGGCGAGCCCGGCGACAGCCGCGCCATCACCTACGCGGAGCTGAAGGACGAGGTCTCCCGCGCCGCGAACGCCCTCACCGAACTCGGTGTCGTCGCAGGCGACCGGGTCGCCGTCTATCTGCCGATGATCCCGGAGGCCGCCGTCGCGATGCTGGCCTGCGCCCGCATCGGCGCCGCGCACTCGGTGGTCTTCGGCGGCTTCTCCGCCGACGCCATCGCCGCCCGCATCGAGGACGCGGACGCCAAGGTCGTCATCACCGCCGACGGCGGCTACCGCCGTGGCAAGCCCTCCGCGCTCAAGCCCGCGGTCGACGACGCCGTCTCCCGTTTCGCTTCCGTCGAGCACGTCCTCGTGGTGCGGCGAACCGGCCAGGACACGGCGTGGACCGAGGGCCGTGATGTCTGGTGGCACGAGATCACCGCCCGGCAGTCGGCCGAGCACACCCCCGAGGCGTTCGAGGCGGAGCACCCGCTCTTCATCCTCTACACCTCGGGTACGACGGGAAAGCCGAAGGGCATCCTGCACACCTCGGGCGGCTACCTCACCCAGGCGGCCTACACCCACCACGCGGTCTTCGACCTCAAGCCTTCGAGCGACGTCTACTGGTGCACCGCCGACATCGGCTGGGTCACCGGACACTCGTACATCGTCTACGGACCCCTGGCCAACGGCGCCACCCAGGTCATGTACGAGGGCACGCCCGACACCCCGCACCAGGGGCGCTTCTGGGAGATCGTGCAGAAGTACGGCGTCACCATCCTCTACACCGCGCCGACGGCGATCCGTACGTTCATGAAGTGGGGTGACGACATCCCCGCCAAGTTCGACCTGTCGTCGCTGCGTGTCCTCGGTTCGGTCGGTGAGCCGATCAATCCCGAGGCGTGGATGTGGTACCGCAAGCACATCGGCGCCGACAAGTGCCCCATCGTGGACACCTGGTGGCAGACCGAGACCGGCGCCATGATGATCTCGCCGCTGCCCGGGGTCACGGCGACCAAGCCCGGCTCCGCGCAGCGCGCGCTGCCCGGCATCTCGGCCACCGTCGTCGACGACGAGGCCCGCGAGGTCCCGGACGGCGGAGGCGGCTACCTCGTCCTCACCGAGCCGTGGCCCTCCATGCTCCGCACCATCTGGGGTGACGACCAGCGCTTCCTCGACACCTACTGGGCGCGCTTCGAGGGCAAGTACTTCGCGGGCGACGGCGCCAAGAAGGACGAGGACGGTGACATCTGGCTGCTGGGCCGGGTCGACGACGTCATGCTCGTCTCCGGGCACAACATCTCGACCACCGAGGTCGAGTCCGCACTCGTGTCGCACCCGGCGGTCGCCGAGGCCGCCGTGGTGGGTGCCGCCGACGAGACGACGGGCCAGGCCATCGTGGCCTTCGTGATACTGCGCGGCACGGCCACCGCTTCGGACGAGCTGGTGGCGGACCTGCGCAACCACGTCGGGACCACGCTCGGCCCGATCGCCAAGCCCAAGCGGGTCCTGCCGGTCGCCGAGCTGCCCAAGACACGCTCAGGCAAGATCATGCGCCGTCTGCTGCGCGATGTCGCCGAGAACCGCGAGCTGGGCGATGTCACCACGCTCACGGACTCCTCGGTCATGGACCTCATCACCACGCAGCTGCCGTCCTCCTCGTCCGAGGACTGACACGAGGACTGCCCCGAGGACTGCCCCGAGGACTGACCGAGGGTTGATCCCAGGGCTCACGGCCCGAGGGGCACCCGGCAACGAGCCGGGTGCCCCTCGGGCATTTAGTGTGGAGATCGTTCGATACGGCTCCAGGCACCCCCAGGTACAGTGAGGGCTCCGTCAACAACGCGATAAGAAATCTCCAACAGGTGCGCCGGGAAGTCTGGTCGGCAAGTGCTTCAGCCATGCCCGCTGCCGTACCGACCCGGAGGTCTTCACCGTGGCCGCGCCCACCCCGCCTTCCCCCAGCCGTACAGTCCTCGGGCGCCTTTCCCTGCCCGAGCGGAACTACGTCGCCGAAGCGCTGCGCACCGAGACGGTCGGCGGCATCATCCTGCTGGTCGCCGCAGTCGCCGCGCTGATCTGGGCGAACACCTTCGGGGGAAGCTACGAGTCGGTCAGCCACTTCCACTTCGGCCCCGAAGCCCTGGGGCTGAACCTCTCCGTGGCCCACTGGGCCGCCGACGGTCTTCTCGCCATCTTCTTCTTCGTCGCTGGTGTCGAGCTCAAGCGTGAACTGGTCGCGGGCGAACTGAAGGACCCGAAGGCGGCCGCCCTCCCGGTCATCGCCGCGCTCTGTGGCATGGCCGCTCCCGCCCTCGTCTACACCCTGACCGCGGTACTCGGCGACGGCTCCCTGGCCGGCTGGGCGGTCCCCACCGCCACGGACATCGCCTTCGCGCTCGCCGTCCTCGCGGTCATCGGCACCTCACTGCCGGCCGCTCTGCGCGCGTTCCTGCTCACCCTCGCGGTGGTCGACGACCTCTTCGCGATCCTGATCATCGCGGCCTTCTTCACCGACAGCATCGACTTCATGGCGCTCGGCGGAGCTGTCGTCGGCCTGGCCGTCTTCTACTTCCTGCTGCGGGCCGGGATCAGGGGCTGGTACCTCTACGTGCCGCTGGCCCTGGTCATCTGGGGGCTGATGTACAACAGCGGCGTCCACGCGACCATCGCCGGTGTGGCCATGGGGCTGATGCTGCGCTGCACGACGCGTGACGGCGAGGCGCACTCCCCCGGCGAGCACATCGAGCATCTGGTCCGCCCGCTGTCCGCCGGTTTCGCCGTCCCGCTGTTCGCACTGTTCTCCGCCGGTGTCTCCCTCCAGGGCGACGCGATCGCCGGCGCGTTCACCCGGCCCGAAACGCTCGGCGTCGTCCTCGGTCTCGTCGTCGGCAAGACCGTCGGCATCTTCGGCGGCACCTGGCTCGCCGCCCGCTTCACCAAGGCGGAACTCAACAAGGACCTGGCCTGGGCGGATCTCTTCGCCGTCGCCTCGCTCGCCGGTATCGGCTTCACCGTCTCCCTGCTCATCGGGGAGCTCGCGTTCGAGGGCGAGGGCGAAACGGTCAACGAGATCAAGGCCGCCGTGCTCATCGGTTCGTTGATTGCGGCCGTACTCTCCGGTGTACTGCTCAAACTGCGGGTACGCAGATACCGGGCCCTGTTCGACGCCGAGGAGCTCGACGAGGACGAGGACGGTGTCCCCGACGTCTACGAGCAGGGCAACCCGGAGTACCACCTCCGGATGGCCGTGATCCTCGAAAGAAAGGCCGCCGAACATCGCCGCCTGGCCCGAGCGGCGGGGGCAACGAGCAGCAAGACGGACAGTCCGGCATGATCTGACACCGGATGTGTTGAAGAGGAGAGGGAGTCAGGGATGAGCGACCCCGGCAACTACGCGGGCAACGGCGACCGCAGTCTCGGACAGCTGGTTGCTACGGCAACGGCCGAGATGTCGGCACTGGTGCATGACGAGATCGCACTGGCCAAGGCGGAACTTCGGCAGGACGTGAAGCGTGGCGCGGTGGGCGGTGTGGCCGGCGCCATCATGGGGGTGCTGTTCCTGGCCTCGATCCCCATGTTCAGCTTCGCTCTCGCCTACTGGATCCACAGCTCCGGTCTCGGGCTCGCCTGGTGCTTCCTGATCGTCGGCGGCGCGTACATCGTGCTCGGCGCGCTCTTCGCGCTGCTCGCGAAGGTCAAGTTCGGACAGCTCAAGCCGCCGGAGAAGTCCATCGCGTCGGCCAAGCAGACCGCCGCCGTCCTCCAGGGCGTCAAGCCCCACCCCCGCCCGGAGGTCCTGCCCGGTACGGCCCGTACGACGGTGGGCAGCTCCCTCGCGGACAAGGCCATCGAAAGCCGCTCGGTCCAGGACAAGGCGTCAGCTGTGGCACGCTCGTCCACATGACGGTCCCCGATTCCCGCGCGTCCGGTCCGGCAGCAGGCCCTCTCGGCCCGGCCGGTTCCGGCAGTCCTGTACGCCTCGACGGTCCATGGACCCATCGGGACGTGGCGGCCAACGGCGCGCGCTTCCACATCGCCGAGCTGGGCGAGGGGCCGCTGGTGCTCCTGTTGCACGGCTTCCCGCAGTTCTGGTGGACGTGGCGCCACCAGATGACCGCGCTGGCCGACGCGGGATTCCGGGCGGTGGCCATGGACCTGCGAGGGGTCGGCGGCAGCGACCGCACGCCCCGGGGGTACGACCCGGCCAACCTGGCCCTCGACGTCACCGGCGTGATCCGCTCGCTCGGTGAGCCCGACGCCGCACTGGTCGGCCATGACCTGGGCGGCTATCTCGCCTGGACCGCCGCGGTGATGCGGCCGAAGCTGGTGCGACGGCTCGTGGTGTCCTCCATGCCGCACCCGCGCCGCTGGCGCTCCGCGATGCTTTCCGACTTCTCGCAGTCCCGGGCGGGTTCGTACGTCTGGGGGTTCCAGCGGCCGTGGCTGCCTGAACGCGCGCTCCTCGCGGACGACGCGGCCCTCGTGGGCCGGCTGATCACGGACTGGGCGGGGCCCGGTACCGCGGACTTCCCCGACGACGAGGTGCTGGACGTCTACCGGCGCGCGATGTCGATCCCGTCGACGGCGCACTGCTCGATCGAGCCGTACCGCTGGATGGTGCGGTCCATGGCCCGGCCGGACGGCGTCCAGTTCAACCGGCGGATGAAGCGGCCGGTGCGCGTACCGACGCTGCATCTGCACGGTTCACTCGATTCGGCGATCCGTACGCGGAGTTCCGCAGGGTCCGGCGAGTACGTGGAAGCGCCGTACCGTTGGCGACTTTTCGACGGTCTGGGGCACTTCCCCCACGAGGAGGACCCGGTGGGTTTCTCGAGCGAACTCATCAACTGGCTCAAGGATCCCGAGCCCGACCGCTAGTCCAGGGGCGCGCGTGTGCGACGAGAAGCCAATTGCCTGCCGCATAGGCCAATTGGCTGACTCCCGCACGATTACCGACCTTGGGTGACGGGCAGACGTCGGGGTATGGGCTGGACGCACGACTTCGGTGACGCAGCACGCAACCGCCGCTCGACCGCAACGGTCGGTCCGAGCACTCATGAGGGGGGCGGCCCGCAGGGCCGGGTGCACGAAGTGCATGATTTTCATCATCCCGAGCTTGGAATTCCGCGCATTCTCCGCCGCCGGGCCCGCTGGTTCTCCGCGCGGCTGCGTCATCCCCGTGGATGACGCAGCCACCTTCCGCATACCGGAATCGCGGGCCTAGAGCGCGCAGTTCTGGCTGTCGACCTGCTGGTTCGCACTCCGGCCGCGCTCGATGTCCGGACGGATCTCGTCTGCCGTCAGCGCGTAGCCGGTGTCCGGATCGTCGAGGGACTTGGCGAACACCACTCCGTACACCCTTCCGTCCGGAGTGAGCAGCGGGCCACCGGAGTTGCCCTGCCGCACGGTCGTGTAGAGCGAGTACACATCGCGGCGGACGGTGCTCCGGTGGTAGATGTCCGGGCCGTCGGCGTCGATGCGCCCGCGGATCCGCGCGGACCGTACGTCGTAGTCCCCGCCTTCCGGGAAGCCCGCGACGATGGCGCCGTCGCTCGTCTCCGCGTCGCTCTCGGTGAAGCGCAGGGGCTTGGCTTCGAGATCCGGCACGTCCAGTACGGCGATGTCGCGCTGCCAGTCGTACAGCACGACCTTCGCGTCGTACAGCCGTCCCTCGCCGCCGATCTGGACGGTCGGCTCGTCGACTCCGCCGACGACATGCGCGTTGGTCATGACACGGCGTTCCGCGAACACGAAGCCGGTGCCTTCCAGGAGCTTGCCGCAGCCTGGTGCCATGCCCTCGACCTTGACGATGGACTTCATGGCGCGGGCGGCGACGGGGCTGCCCGCCAGCGCCGGGTCCGGGGCCTTGACCTCGGTGATGGGCTCGTTGGCGAACGGACTGAAGACCTGCGGGAAGCCGTTCTGGGCGAGCACCGAGGAGAAGTCCGTGAACCAGGTGGACGCCTGATCGGGCATCACACGCGAGACACCGAGGAGGACCTTGGAACTCCGGACCTCCTTGCCGAGCGTGGGCAGCGACGTGCCGGCCAGCGCGGAGCCGATCAGCCAGGCGACCAGGAGCATCGCCACGACGTTGACCAGGGAGCCTCCGGTCGCGTCCAGGGCGCGCGCCGGCGACCACGTGATGTACCGGCGGAGTCTGTTGCCCAGGTGGGTGGTGAACGCCTGGCCCGCGGAGGCGCACACGATCACGATGATGACCGCGACGACGGCGGCCGTCGAGGAGACCTCGGAGCCGTCGGTCGCCTGGTCCCATATGAAGGGCAGCAGATACACGGCGACGAGTCCGCCGCCCAGAAAGCCGATCACCGACAGGATGCCGACGACGAAACCCTGGCGGTAGCCGATGACCGCGAACCACACGGCGCCGACCAGCAGCAGGATGTCCAGCACGTTCACCGTCTCTAGCCTCGCAGAATCGTCACCTGGCCCGTCGTCAGTCCGACGGGATCCGGGCCGGGCCGGAGCAGCGCAGCACGGGATGGAACAGTCAGCCTGTCATGGGCGCCAGTCGAGCGGCACCTGTCTGGTCGGGTCCCACGGGCGTTCCCAGCCCGCATAGTGCAGAATCCGGTCGATCACACCGGCCGTGAATCCCCAGACAAGAGCGGATTCGACCAGGAACGACGGGCCCGGATGGCCGCTGGGATACACGGTGGTCACCCGGTTGGCAGGGTCCGTGAGATCCGCCACGGGGACCGTGAAGACCCGGGCCGTCTCGGCAGGGTCGACGACGCCGACCGGGCTCGGCGCCCGCCACCAGCCGAGGACGGGCGTCACCACGAAGCCGCTCACCGGGATGTACAGCCGGGGCAGCACGCCGAAGAGCTGGACGCCCCGCGGGTCGAGTCCCGTCTCCTCCTCGGCCTCCCGCAGCGCGGCCCTGAGTGGCCCCGTGGTCGCCGGGTCACCGTCCTCGGGGTCCAGGGCGCCGCCGGGGAAGGACGACTGGCCCGCGTGGGAGCGCAGGGAGCTGGAGCGCTCCATGAGGAGCAGTTCCGGGCCCCGCTCGCCCTCGCCGAAGAGGATCAGGACGGCGGACTGACGGCCCGCGCCGCTCTCGGGCGGCAGGAAGCGGCTGAGCTGCCGGGGCCGGATGGTCCGCGCCGCGCGGGCGACGGGGTCGAGCCACTCGGGCAGCCCCTCGGTGGTGACGGGGACCAAGTCGCCGTCGGACGCGCCCGTTCCGTCATCGGCGGGCGTGGCCGTCCCGGCAGTCGGAGCGGACCGCGTGCTCCGTGCGTGCGTCATATGCACCCCCTCCGTTTCACAACGCCTGTCATCGGCCATTTCGTTCCGGGGCCATTTCGCTCGGTTCCGTACGGCTCGGGCTGCGCCCGTCCCTCATTCGGCCCCGAGGGGCGGTGCCGGTTTGCCCGGGTAGTCGGGCGGAGGGCTGAGACGCTGGCCCGGATAGCCGCCCATCTCGTACTTCAGGAGCTTTCTCGCCTTCTCCGGGTCCGTCTCCCCTTCCCCGTACGAAGGGCAGAGCGGGGCGATGGGGCAGGCGCCGCAGGCGGGCTTGCGGGAGTGGCAGACGCGGCGGCCGTGGAAGACCACACGGTGCGAGAGCATCGTCCACTCGCTCTTCGGGAAGATCGCGGCCACGTCCGCCTCGACCTTCTCCGGGTCCTCCTGGTCGGTCCACTTCCAGCGGCGGACCAGTCGGCCGAAATGCGTGTCCACCGTGATGCCGGGGACCCCGAACGCGTTGCCCAGTACGACGTTGGCGGTCTTGCGGCCCACGCCGGGCAGCGTCACGAGATCGGCGAGCCGGCCGGGGACCTCACCGCCGAAGTTGTCCCGGATGGCGGCCGAAAGCCCTATCAGCGACTTGGTCTTGGCCCGGAAGAAGCCGGTCGGCCGAATCAGCTCCTCCAGTCTTTCCGGCACAGCTGCCGCCATGTCCTCGGGGGTGGGGTAGGCGGCGAACAGCGCGGGAGTGGTCTGGTTGACCCGCAGGTCCGTGGTCTGCGCGGAGAGCACGGTGGCGACGAGAAGCTCGAAGGGATTGCGGAAATCCAGCTCGGGATGGGCGTACGGATAGACCTCGGCGAGCTCGCGGTTGATCCGGCGGGCACGGCGCACCATCGCGAGGTGCGATTCCGGCTTCGCCGCCTTCGTCGTCTTCGTCGTCTTCGTCGTCTTCACAGCCTTCGTCGCGGGCTTTCCCGCAGTCGTCTCATCCGGGCGTTTTGTGGCATTTTTGGGGCGACGCGCGAACCGTTCGCCCACAGCGGAATCAGGGCCTTCCGGCACCCCATCAGCCCCCTCGACCTGCGCTCTCACCGGCGTTCTGGACACCCGGCCAGCCTAGAGCCCGGCACTGACATCCGCCCCGGTCACTGCGTATCCGCGCCCAATCGGCCCCCTGCCGTACGGTCCGGCACGTCCGTGCGTCAAACTGGTTTGTGATTGATCGCACTGTTTTACCGTCCGGCATCATGGGGACCACGGTTCCCCGAACAGGCCGACAAGGAGAGAACTCGTGGACGACGTTCTGCGGCGCGCCCCGCTTTTCGCGGCGCTCGATGATGAGCAGGCCGCGGAGCTCCGCGCCTCGATGAGTGAGGTGACCCTCGCGCGCGGCGACGCGCTCTTCCACGAGGGTGACCCGGGTGACCGCCTGTACGTGGTCACCGAGGGCAAGGTGAAGCTCCACCGCACCTCCCCCGACGGCCGCGAGAACATGCTGGCCGTCCTCGGTCCCGGTGAGCTCATCGGAGAGCTTTCGCTCTTCGACCCGGGCCCGCGCACGGCGACGGCGACCGCTCTGACCGAGGTCAAGCTGCTCGGCCTCGGCCACGGCGACCTCCAGCCCTGGCTGAACGCCCGCCCCGAGGTGGCCACCGCGCTCCTGCGCGCTGTCGCCCGGCGGCTGCGCAAGACCAACGACCAGATGTCCGACCTGGTCTTCTCCGACGTACCGGGCCGTGTCGCCCGGGCGCTCCTCGACCTGTCGCGCCGCTTCGGCGTGCAGTCGGAGGAGGGCATCCACGTCGTGCACGACCTGACCCAGGAAGAGCTGGCCCAGCTGGTCGGCGCCTCCCGGGAGACGGTCAACAAGGCGCTCGCTGACTTCGCGGGACGCGGCTGGCTGCGCCTGGAGGCGCGCGCCGTGATCCTGCTGGACGTGGAGCGGCTGGCGAAGCGCTCGCGCTGACCCGCACCTGTGCGCGAAGGGCCCTGCCGGACAGCGGGGCCCTTCCGCGTTCCAGGTCGCCCGGGCCCCAGGACCTCTGGCCGGGATCAGGCCGGACCCCACGAGCCCGGCATGATCCGAACGGGATGCCCTAGATGAGCCCGTGCTCGGTCAGGTAGTCCATCTGCGCACGGACCGACAGCTCCGCCGCCGGCCACAGGGAGCGGTCCACGTCCGCGTACACGTGCGCCACCACCTCCGACGGCGACCGGTGTCCGGACTCCACCGCCGTCTCCACCTGGGCCAGGCGGTGCGCGCGGTGGGCGAGATAGAACTCGAGCGCCCCCTGCGCGTCCTCCAGGACCGGTCCGTGGCCAGGCAGGACGGTGTGCACCCCGTCGTCGACCGTCAGCGAGCGCAGCCGCCGCAGCGAGTCGAGGTAGTCGCCCAGCCGCCCGTCCGGGTGCGCCACCATCGACGTACCGCGTCCCAGGACCGTGTCGCCGGTGAGCACCGCCCCGTCGGCCGGCAGGTGGAAGGAGAGCGAGTCCGCGGTGTGCCCGGGGGTCGGGACCACCCGGAGTTCGAGCCCGCCCGTGGTGATCACGTCGCCCGCCCCCAGCCCCTCGTCGCCCAGGCGCAGGGCCGCGTCCAGGGCGCGCACCTTCGTCCGGGTCAGCTCGGCGAAGCGAGCCGCGCCCTCGGCGTGGTCGGCGTGGCCGTGCGTGAGGAGGGTGAGCGCGACCCGCCGCCCGGCCCGCTCGACCGTGTCGGTCACCGCCCGCAGATGGGCCTCGTCCAGCGGGCCGGGGTCGATGACGACCGCCAGGTCCGAGCCGGGCTCGGCCACGATCCAGGTGTTGGTGCCGTCCAGTGTCATCGCCGAGGCGTTTGGGGCGAGGACGTTGACCGTGCGGGTGGTGGCGGGGCCGGAGAGGACTCCGCCCCGCGGCTGGCCGGGAAGTGCCGCAGCGTCGCTCACGCGCCCTCGCCTCCCGTGCTCCCGGCCGGGATGTGTTTGGTGAACTCGTCGTGTCCCGGCCAGCTCAGAACCAGCTCGTCACCCTCCAGGCGGGCCTGTGCGAGGACGGGAGTGAGGTCCTGGGCATCTGCCGCCTTCAGGGCCTCGGCGGCCGTCCCGTACGGCCTGAGCGTCCGCAGCGTGGACACGGTGGGCGGCATCATCAGCAATTCGCCCCTGTCGTAGCCGTCGGCCGCCTCGCCCGGGGCGATCCACACCGTCCTGTCGGCCTCGGTGGACGCGTTGCGGGTGCGCTGGCCCTCGGGGAGCGCGGCGACGAAGAACCAGGTGTCGTAGCGGCGCGGTTCGAACTCCGGGGTGATCCAGCGCGCCCACGCGCCGAGCAGGTCGGAGCGCAGGAGCAGACCGCGCCGGTCCAGGAATTCGGCGAAGGACAGCTCGCGGGCGACCAGCGCCTCGCGGTCGGCCTCCCAGTCCGCCCCCGTCGTGTCGCCGACGACCGTGCCGGCGGTCGGCCCCGCCAGGAGGACGCCCGCCTCCTCGTACGTCTCGCGCACGGCCGCACAGACGATGGCCTGCGCCTCGGTGAGCGTGGCGACGCCGAGCCGCGCCGCCCAGTGCTCGAGCGAAGGACCGGCCCAGCCGATCAGGTGGTCGTCGTCGCGCGGATCGACTCCGCCACCCGGATAGGCGTACGCGCCCCCGGCGAACGCCATGGAGGTGCGGCGGCGCAGCATGTGCACGGCGGGCCCGCCCCCCATGTCCGCGGCAGCGTCCCGGAGCAGCATCACGGTGGCGGCCCGCCTGGGGGTCGCGGCTGTCAGCCCGCCTGCGGCGAGGGCCCGGATCCGGTCGGGCCATTCCGGTGGGTACCACTGACCATTGGACATGGCCGGAGGCTATCCGGAACCGCCCCGATGTTCGAGGGTCGCGGGTGATCCGTACATGCCCCGTACACGCACGATCCCGCCCGGTCGCGTGGACCGGGCGGGATCATCCGTCGCCCCCTCGCACGCGGGGCCGGAACGGCTATGGACGGGCTACGGGTCAGGCTTCGACGAGCTCGACCTGGACCTCGATCTCCACCGGCGCGTCCAGCGGCAGCACCGCGACGCCCACGGCGCTGCGTGCGTGCACGCCCTTGTCACCGAGGACCGCGCCCAGCAGCTCACTCGCGCCGTTGATCACGGCCGGCTGTCCGGTGAAGTCGGCGGCTGAGGCGACGAAGCCCACGACCTTCACGACCCGTGCGATCCGGTCCAGGTCGCCCGCGACCGATTTCACGGCCGCCAGGGCGTTGAGCGCGCACGTCCGGGCGAGCTCCTTCGCCTCGTCGGGCGTGACCTCGGCGCCGACCTTGCCGGTCACCGCGAGCTTGCCGTCCACCATCGGCAGCTGACCGGAGGTGTAGACGTACACCCCGGACTGCACGGCCGGCTGGTACGAGGCCAGCGGCGGAACGACGCCCGGGAGCGTCAGGCCCAGCTCGGCGAGGCGCGCCTCGACGGCGCCCGCCACTACGGCTTCTCCCGCTTCAGGTACGCCACGAGCTGCTCGGGGTTGTTCGGGCCGGGCACGACCTGGACGAGCTCCCAGCCGTCCTCGCCCCAGGTGTCCAGAATCTGCTTGGTCGCGTGCACGAGAAGGGGCACGGTCGCGTATTCCCACTTGGTCATAGGGCCGACTGTAATGCCTGGCACGTACGGTCTCGTGCGTAGCCCGGGGCATGACTGGTTAGGCTCCAGGACGTGAGCAGGTTCCAGGTCGTCAGCGGTAAGGGCGGGACCGGTAAGACCACGGTCGCCGCCGCCCTCGCGCTCGCCCTCGCGACCGAGGGGAAGCGCACCCTCCTCGTCGAGGTCGAGGGCAGACAGGGCATCGCCCAGCTCTTCGAGTCGGAAGCCCTTCCCTACGAGGAGCGCAGGATCGCCGTCGCGCCGGGCGGCGGGGAGGTCCATGCCCTGGCGATCGACGCCGAGCGCGCCCTCCTCGACTACCTCCAGATGTTCTACAAGCTGGGCAGCGCCGGCCGGGCACTCAAGAAGCTCGGGGCGATCGACTTCGCCACCACCATCGCACCGGGCGTCCGGGACGTCCTGCTGACCGGCAAGGCGTGCGAAGCGGTACGCCGCAAGGACAAGCGGGGACGTTTCGTCTACGACCACGTGGTCATGGACGCGCCTCCCACCGGACGCATCACGCGCTTCCTCAATGTGAACGACGAGGTGGCCGGGCTGGCGAAGATCGGCCCGATACACAATCAGGCGCAGGCC
This sequence comes from Streptomyces sp. NPDC058620, assembly GCF_042717135.1. Classification (NCBI taxonomy): domain Bacteria; kingdom Bacillati; phylum Actinomycetota; class Actinomycetes; order Kitasatosporales; family Streptomycetaceae; genus Streptomyces; species Streptomyces sp. NPDC058620. The sequence continues at coordinate 33,983 of NZ_JBHXQO010000010.1, read as the reverse complement.
GTCATGCGGGTCCTGAAGTCCCCGGAGACGGCGGTCCACCTCGTGACGCTGCTGGAGGAGATGCCGGTCCAGGAGACCGCGGACGGCATCGCCGAGCTCCGCGCGGCCGACCTGCCCGTGGGCCGGGTCATCGTGAACATGGTGCGCCCGCACCTGCTGGACGAGGAAGCGCTGCGGACCGCCTCGGGGGCCCGTCGCAAGGAGATCGCGAAGACGCTGACACGGGCGGGTGTGACCGGCTCGGCCGCACTCGTACGGCCGTTGGTCGCGCAGGCGGCCGAGCACGCGCAGCGGGTCTCGCTGGAGCGCGAGCAGCGCGCCGTGCTCGCCGGCCTGGAACTGCCCACGGCCGAGCTCCCGCTGATCGGCGAGGGTGTGGATCTCCCCGCGCTGTACGACCTGGCGGCCGAGCTCCGTAAACAGGGCGCAGGGGAAGAGGTGGGGTCATGACGCTGGGCTCGGACGTCGCAGCGGGGCTGGACACGGACGCACTCCTGGACGACCCGGGGATCCGGATCGTCGTGTGCTGCGGATCGGGCGGGGTCGGCAAGACCACGACGGCCGCGGCGCTCGGCGTACGGGCCGCCGAGCGTGGGCGCAAGGCGGTGGTCCTCACCATCGACCCGGCCCGCCGGCTCGCCCAGTCCATGGGCATCGACCAGCTGGACAACATCCCCCGCCGGGTCGAGGACATCGACGGCGCGGGCGGCGGCGAACTGCACGCCATGATGCTCGACATGAAGCGGACCTTCGACGAGACCGTCGAGGCGCACACCGATGCCGCCCGGGCCCGCGCGATCCTGGAGAACCCCTTCTACCAGTCCCTGTCGGCCGGCTTCGCGGGCACGCAGGAGTACATGGCGATGGAGAAGCTGGGGCAGCTGAGGGCGCGCGACGAGTGGGACCTGATCATCGTCGACACGCCGCCCTCGCGCTCCGCGCTGGACTTCCTGGACGCGCCGAAGCGCCTCGGTTCGTTCCTGGACGGCAAGTTCATCCGGCTGCTGGTGGCTCCGGCGAAGATCGGCGGCCGGGCGGGGATGAAATTCCTCAATGTCGGCATGTCGATGATGACGGGGACGCTCGGCAAGCTGCTGGGCGGTCAGTTCCTCCGGGACGTACAGACCTTCGTCGCCGCGATGGACTCGATGTTCGGCGGCTTCCGTACCCGGGCCGATGCCACGTACAAGCTGCTCCAGGCGCCCGGCACGGCGTTCCTCGTCGTCGCGACGCCGGAGCGGGACGCACTGCGCGAGGCCGCGTACTTCGTGGAGCGGCTGGCCGCGGAGGAGATGCCCCTGGCCGGTCTGGTGCTCAACCGGGTGCACGGCAGCGAGGCTTCGCGGCTGTCCGCGGAGCGCGCACTGGCCGCCGCGGAAAATCTTGAAGAGGGCGGCATTGTGGATCAGACGACCGGGAAGGCTGGCCTCAGTGACCAGGTGGACCCGGCGGGCGCCTCTCCCGAAGCCGCCGGCACACCGCTGCCCCCCGACGAGAACGACGAGCCGCACGCGTCGCATGAGCCGAATGAACAGCACGAGCCGCACCAGTCGCACGATGAGCGTGATTCCCGAGAACCGCACGAGCAGTCGGAGCCGCCGACGGACGCGCATTCCGCTTCCGCTACCGCCGCTTCCTCCGATTCCGTATCCGCCGAGTACTCGGTCGAGCAGCTGACCGCAGGTCTGCTGCGGCTGCACGCCGAGCGCATGCAGGTCGTCGCGCGCGAAAAGCGCACTCGGGACCGCTTCACCGCGCTCCACCCCGAGGTCGCCGTCACCGAAGTGGCCGCGCTGCCCGGCGATGTACATGACCTCGCGGGTCTCCGAGCCATCGGAGACCGGCTCGCGGCCGGTTCCGTTTCCGCTCCGGCCGGAGCTGCCTAGGCCCTACCCGCCCGTGACCCCGCACGGGGCACGGGCTCGTACGCCTACCCCACGGCGGCGTACGTCTCGTGCAGTACGTCGTCGTCCAGGCCGACCGCCGCGGGCAGGATGCCCGTCGACTGCTCGTATTCACTGCGAGCGGTCTCCAGCAGGCGGCGCCAGGACGTGACGGTGGGTCGTCGGCGCAGCAGTGCGCGGCGCTCCCGCTCCGTCATTCCGCCCCACACGCCGAATTCGACGCGATTGTCCAGCGCATCGGCCAGGCACTCGGTCCGCACCGGACAACCGGTGCACACCGCCTTGGCCCTGTTCTGCGCTGCCCCTTGTACGAACAGTTCATCCGGATCGGTAGTGCGGCAGGCTGCCTGCGCACTCCAGTCGGTTACCCAGCCCATGCCGGCGCCGTCCTCTCCCGAATCGAGGCTCCCCCACGGCGGCGGCGGCATATTCACCGCCACCAGTTGAGGACGTTACGGAAGGCAGCGACACCACAACACCCCCTTCGGGCCCAATCTTCGATGGCCCGAACGGACTATGCGTACGCGGCAGATCACCCAGAGGAGTGAGGTGAGGACATACGAGACCATCACCCTCAAAGCGAGGCATTACGCCTAAGTCGCAGTGGGCATTCCATGACACGCAGGGCGAATTCGGGAACGCCTCGGGTCGCGGAGACAGTGCGTACGAAGATGGCTGGAACTGCACGGGGGTTGCAACGAAACCGGACTGCTGTGACAGTTGAGAGCAGCTTAGGCCAACGCATATACGCCTGTCCGGCGAATGAGAACGTAGGCTGCCCCCATGCCAAAGAAGCGCTCGGGCGGGGGTCTCACGACGACCCAGCAGGCCGCCAAGTTCCTCGGTGTCGCCGCACTATCCGGAGCTGTCCTGGCAGGTATCGCACTGCCGGCAGCCGGAGTGCTCGGCCTCGCGGCCAAGGGGACGGTCGAGGGATTCGACGAAATCCCTTCCAACCTCAAGACGCCACCGCTCAGTCAGCGCACCAAGATCCTGGACAACAACGGCGGCCTCATCGCGACCGACTACTCGCGCGACCGGACCGTCGTCCCGCTCAAGGACATCTCCCCGTACATGCAGGACGCGATCATCGCGATCGAGGACTCGCGCTTCTACGAGCACGGGGCCGTCGACCTCAAGGGCATCCTGCGTGCGATGAACCGCAACGTGCAGGCCGGCGGGGCCGCCCAGGGTGCGTCGACCCTCACCCAGCAGTACGTGAAGAACGTCTTCGTCGAAGAGGCGGGCGACGACCAGGCGAAGGTCCTGGAGGCCACCCAGCAGACTCTGGGCCGCAAGGTCCGCGAGCTCAAGTTCGCGATCCAGGTCGAGGAAGAGCTCGGCAAGAAGAAGATCCTGGAGAACTACCTCAACATCACGTTCTTCGGGCAGCAGGCGTACGGCATCGAGGCGGCGTCCCAGCGCTACTTCTCCAAGCCCGCGAAGAACCTGGAACTGGCGGAAGCCGCGCTGCTGGCCGGCATCGTCCAGTCGCCGAGCCGCTACGACCCGGTCAACGACGCGCAGGAGGCGACCAAGCGTCGCAACACCGTGCTGCAGCGCATGGCCGCGACCAAGAGCATCACCCAGGCCGAGGCCGACAAGGCCATGGCCACTCCGCTCGGTCTGAAGGTCAGCAAGCCCCGCAGCGGCTGCATCACCGCCGTCGAGGGTGCCGGCTTCTTCTGCGCGTACGTCCGCAAGACCGTCCTGTCCGACCCGACCTTCGGCAAGACCGAGGCCGAGCGGAAGAAGCTGTGGGACCTCGGCGGTCTGACCATCAAGACCACGCTCGACCCCAAGGCGCAGGCGGCGGCCAACAAGGCGGCCACCTCCCGCGTCAACAAGGACGACGGCGTCGCCGCCTCGGTCGTCCAGGTCCAGCCCGGCTCCGGCAAGATCCTCTCGATGGGGCAGTCGCGGCCGTACGGGCTCGACGGCACCAAGAACGAGACGGTGATCAACCTCGCCGTGGGCAGCGAGATGGGCGGTACGACGTACGGCTTCCAGGTCGGCTCGACGTTCAAGCCCATCACCGCGGCGGCCGCGCTGGAGAAGGGCATCAGCCCGACCACGGTCTATGACGACCCGTGGAAGATCAGCATGGCGAAGAGCGACTACCGGAACTGCTCCGGCAGCCCGACCGGTTCGGACCAGTGGCCCGTGCAGAACGAGCTCGAGTCCGAGAAGGGGCCCTACGACCTGACCAGCGCGCTGGGCAAGTCAATCAACACCTACTTCGCGCGGCTGGAGCAGAAGGTCGGTCTCTGCGAGACCGTCACCATGGCGAAGAAGCTCGGGTACGAGGCGGGTACGGGCAGGAAGCTCGGCGAGGACCCGTCGGTCACCCTCGGCGTCGCGGAGAACACCCCGCTGGGCATGGCCTCCACCTACGCCGCCTTCGCCAACCGCGGCACGTACTGCTCCCCCGTCGCCATCGAGGCGGTCACCACGCGGGCCGGCAAGTCGCTGCCCGTCCCGAAGACCGTCTGCGACCAGGCGATGAGCCAGAACACCGCCGACATGATCAACCAGATGCTCAAGGGCGTCGTCGAGGACGGCACCGGCACCCAGGCCGGCCTCACCGACCGTGACAACGCGGGCAAGACCGGTACCACCGACGACCGCAAGGACGCCTGGTTCGTCGGCTACACCCCGAACCTGTCCACCGCGGTCTGGGTCGGCGACGACGTCGGCGAGAAGCGCGGAATGTACAACATCACCATCGGCGGCCAGTACTACGACAAGGTCTGCGGTGGCTGTCTCCCCGGCCCGATCTGGCGGACCGCGATGACCGAGGTGCTGACCGCAGGCGAGACGCCCGCGTTCAACTACATCAAGGTCCCGCGCGGCAGCACCAAGCCCGAGAAGGAAGAGAAGGGCGACATGGAGGACCGGGACGAGAACAGCAACGGCGGCGGTGGGGACGACGCCAAGCCCAACGACCGCATCACCTTCCCGCCCGGCCTCGTCGGCGGCAGCGACGGCGGCTGGGGGGACGGTACCGGCGGCGGCCGGGACTGACCTGACGGCACGACCCGCGGACTCCGGTGCGCGGGAGGCGCTGATCGCGTAGCAACACGAAGAGGGTGCCCCGGGATTATCCCGGGGCACCCTCTTCGCGCTTCCGGGAATACGTGACCAAGGTCACGTGACTCTTCGTGAAAAACTCGGCGCCCGGCCTGCGCGGCGAATCCATAAATTCCACCCACATACGACTTTGCGACCCCTGGATTTCACCCAGCGCAGTACCGGATGGTCTTATTCCGATTATCTTTGTCGCTATCCCGGCTGCAACCCGCCTCCCCCACCTATGATCGAGGAAGAAAGAGCCGCGGAGAACTTATGGGCGGCAGAATTCTCGCTCACTGATGGGCCTACGAAAAACAAAGGTGTTCAGACGGTTGCGATTTATCGGGACAGCACGAGCCATTGTCTTCCTCCTCGCTTCTTCGTCGCTGGTCGCAGGCTGCGGGTCATCACCCGGGGCCGCACCGCCCGAGGGCGGCGGCAGCTTTCGGAGCGTGAAGCCGGGGACACCTCTCGTGGAGGTCGTGGACGACGTGACGTCCGCGGGACTCGGCCTGTCGGTCCGGGACGCGACCTTCCTGGGCAGGTACATACCGCCGGAGATGACCCGCAAGTACGAGGTGTGCTTCACGGAGGACAAGCCGGATCTCGGTGCGGTCGACCTGTTCGTGGTGCCGTCGGCGGAAACCTGCCCCGCGAAGAGGGGCGCGGTCGTGCCGCGCCCTCCGGTCCCCGACGTCACGGGCAGAACAACCGGTGAAGCCGCGGCTCTCATGGCGGCGACCGGTTTCCGGCCCGACCGGATGAAAGCCCGGGATCAGGAGAAACCGTCCGCGCGACTCGATGCCCAAGCGGCTCGGAATTGGCGGGTCTGTTCTCAGTCCCCTGCCGCGGGAAGCCCGTTCACGGCTGACGGGAAAGTCGTCATGGTCATCGCGGCCACCTGTCGAAACACTCAGTAGATTCAGCCCGAATAAGACAGAGCGCCCGGACCGGGCTGCATCGCTGATATCCCCAACCGAAAGGTCATCCATATGCGTCACGCAATGCGTGCCACAACCATCGCCGCCGCGGTTCTGCTCGTCGGGGGAATCACGGCATCCACGGCACAGGCCGATGATCCTGCCGTCTCCATCTACACCGCTTCGCAGCTGGGCAAGGCCAAGTTCGAGCCCTATGGCGAGCACCTCTACATCAGCGACCTGGTCGCGGACGGCAAGTCGACCGTGGCTCGGCTCGTCGTGCAGGGGGACACCACGTACTACTACTGGAACCGGACGTCGGCCGGCTCCACGCGCCACGTGGACATGTCGCTCCCCGAGGACCGTCACGTCGCACTGGTGGCGTACACCGGCGTCTGGGACGGCACCGTGACCGGCGGCATCCACTGGGACAGCTACGACCACATGCTGGAGCACGTCTCGACGTTCAGCTGACGCTGATCCCGAGCGTCCATGACGGGCCCTTCGGCGGGAGGCACACACCTCTGCGCCGAAGGGCCCGTCAGGCTGTGGGCCCGTGGGGCCGGAGCCTGACGGGCTGTCGGCCTGTCAGACAGTGCCCGTCGGGCGGTGCCCATCGGGATGCTTCGGGCCGGAGCCGGTGTCAGCCCGCGAGGAGCTTCTTCACCGTCGCGGCCACCCGCCCGCCCTCGGCGAGGCCCGCCACCTTCGGGTTCACGATCTTCATGACGGCGCCCATCGCACGGGGCCCCTCGGCTCCGGCGGCCTTGGCCTCCTCGACGGCGGCGGCGACGATGCCCGTCAGCTCCTCGTCCGTGAGCTGCTTGGGGAGGTACGCGTCGAGCAGCTCGCCCTCGGCCTTCTCCCGCTCGGCCTGCTCCTGCCGGCCGCCCTGAGCGAATGCCTCGGCCGCCTCGCGGCGCTTCTTCGCCTCCCGGGCGATCACCTTCTGCACCTCGTCGTCGGAGAGTTCGCGGGCCGTCTTGCCGCTGACCTCCTCCTTGGTGATCGCGGTGAGGGTCAGCCGGAGCGTGGACGAGGTCAGCTCGTCACGCGCCTTCATGGCCGTGGTGAGGTCTTCCTTGAGCTTGGACTTGAGCGTGGTCATGCGGCGATTGTGACAGGTACGGGGCACCCGCCGCCCGTGCGTTTTCCTGTCGCGGCACCGTGTCTGCGACGATGGGCGCATGCGCGCACGCTACGGAGTACCCCTGAAAGTCACGGCTGTCGGCGCTGCGGTCGGCGTCGCCGGTCTCGCCTACGCGGCCGGGTTCGAGGCCCGCTCGTTCCGCCTGCGGCGGATCACCGTCCCCGTACTCCCGCACGGGGCACGCCCGTTGCGCGTACTCCAGGTCTCCGACATCCACATGGTGTCCGGCCAGCGCAAGAAGCGGGCCTGGCTCCAGTCGCTGGCGGGCCTGCGTCCGGACTTCGTCGTGAACACCGGCGACAACCTGTCGGACCCGGAGGCCGTACCGGAGGTGCTCGACGCGCTCGGTCCGCTGATGGAGCTCCCCGGCGTCTACGTCTTCGGTTCCAACGACTACTACGGGCCCAAGCTGCGTAACCCCGCCCGGTACCTGTTCGAGAAGATGCAGGGCAACCACGGCCTCAACGGCAACGCCCCCGCGGTCGGTGTCGTCCACAACCCGTGGGAGCCGATGCGGGACGCGTTCGACGAGGCCGGCTGGCTGGGGCTGTCCAATACACGCGGACGGCTGAAGCTCGACGGCCTGGAGATCGCGTTCACCGGCCTCGACGACCCGCACATCAAGCGCGACCGTTACGCGGAGGTCGCGGGCGGCCCCGCAACCGATGCGGACCTCTCCATCGGCGTGGTCCACGCCCCGTACCTGCGCTCCCTGGACGCCTTCACGGCCGAGGGCTATCCCCTGGTCCTGGCGGGCCACACCCATGGCGGCCAGCTCTGCATCCCCTTCTACGGGGCGCTGGTCACCAACTGCGACCTGGACACGGACCGGGTCAAGGGCCTCTCCACCCACACGGTCGGGGACCGGCGCTCCTATCTGCACGTCTCGGCCGGCTGCGGCACCAACCGCTACACGCCGGTCCGGTTCGCCTGCCCGCCCGAGGCGACACTGCTGACGCTCACGCCACGCGACTGACGTACGGACGAATCGCGGGGTCCGGCGCCCCCCGCTTACCGTAAAGATCATGACCTGGCCGCGGATCGCCCTGCTCCCCAGCCTCCGGTCGGCGGAACCGTTCCCGTACGAAGCCCGGTCCCCCAGGCCGTGGCCGCCGCCTTCCGCACCCTCGTGTGCGCGTCGGCGGTCACCGGCCTGGCCATCGACCTGCGCTTCGGACTGCCCCGCTCCCGGTCCTGAACTACTGCACGATCCAGACGAACACCCTGTCCGCCCTCGCCTTCGGCTGGTCGGCACACCGCGCCCGGAGGGGCGGCCCACCCCTTTCTCCGCGCCTCACCGGCGGGGTCCTCCTCCTCGTCCCGATCACGGGCCTCGTCCACCACCTGATCCTGGCGAACAGCGCCGGCCCTTCTCGTCGACGGACACCCCGGGCCACCCGATCACCGGCCGGCGCGCGGTCTCCAACCAGCTCCCGCACACGGTCACCCCACTGGCGGCGGCCCTGGACTGGCTCCTGCCGACGACCCCGCGCACACTGCGCCTGCGTTTCGCCGCCCTGGCCATGCCGCTGGTCGGCCTGGACCGCATCCGCCCCGACCTCTGCGGACCCCTGGCCCCCGCCGAAACCGGATTTCGCCTCCGGCCGCGGGTGGGCTAAAGTAATCGATGTCGCCGGGAGACCGCGTGACATCGGGGTGTAGCGCAGCTTGGCAGCGCGCTTCGTTCGGGACGAAGAGGTCGTGGGTTCAAATCCCGCCACCCCGACAGCCATATCACCAGGTCAGGGGCCTGATCCACTTAGTGGATCAGGCCCCTGAGTGGTTTGTGGGGCCATCTTGGGAGCCGTTTGGGGGCCGAGTGGAGGTGTCGGCGCCCAAAACGCTAAACCCCAAAATCCGGTACGTGGCGGCGCCCCCCCCACGAATGACGGCCGCCCCACCCCCAGAGCCCCCTCTGTAGGCCGGTGGCCGCGGAGGCATGTCCGCTGCCAGCCGTAGGACCAGAGCATGGGGCCGGCGCCGAAGGACTCGACAAGGCGGTCGAAGACAGCAGCGGGCAGGCCCTTGTCCTCCACGCCAGCGAGTTCGGTCGCGGCCGTGGCGATCTCGTCGAACCAGGCGCGGCGAGTCCGTCGGCTCAAGTTACTCGTTCCACTGAGCCCCACCGGAACGCCGCGAGAGCGCTGACCACGTAGACCAAGGCCCGGCACCCACTGCACGTGAGAGTTCAGCCTCGGCAGCGCACCTGGCAGTTAGTTACCGAGCCGTGGACGAGCAGCATGGCGCTGATGGCGGTGGCCGCCACACGCCGATCACGCAGGATTCCCCTGTTCACGCTGACCTCCACGTCCGTGCCACCGGAGGGTTGTCCCCGGACCGGCCCTTCCAGCGAAACGGATCCACGCCTGGGCTACCCAACTCCATTGTTAACTCAGTAAGCTACAGAATTATGGACTTCACAATTATCAAGCACGCGATCGAGGTCGACCATGGCATCAAACGCTTGTCCATGCACTTCATCAAGAAGCACGCTGCGCCGGACCGAGCCCGACTGAGCACCGAGTTGTGCGCACAGATCGGCGAAGAGTTCGAAAGGATCGGGCTCTCCACCCTGCCGCGGACGCTGCCGACTTCCGAGAATGAGTTCGTTTGGGTCATCCAGCGCGACAGCGTCCTGGGTGAAGTCGCGGATGTCGCCGCCGCCTTGGCGCATCTGGACGAGCTCGGGATGAACCCTCTCCCTCAGGTGTTCGACAACTACCCACGAGCCAAGAGCAACCTGAGCTGAAGTGGCGTAGGAGCGACACACAACTCCCGCGTGTCGAGTACATCAACGAGCGTATCTACCGCATGCAGGGCTAAAAGTGGCTGCGCCCGCTCACAACTCGTCCGTACGGTGGTCTCAACAGGCGTCGCCCATACTGCTGGTGACGCCCCGACACTTAGCCTCTAAGGCAACGGCACCGTCAGGAGTCACAGATGAGCAGCGCTGACGAGATACGCATCCCTCGTGACGAACCCATCTTCATCGTCGGCACCTCCGGACGGCTGCCGCTTCAAACCGTATGCGTGCTTGAACTGACAGGCTCAGAGGTTCCGTGGCACCGGCATAGATGGCTCTCTCTCCTCGGAGACCGTCTACGAATTCCCACGACAGGGCAGCTACCACACCCGAGCAGACTCGTCAAGGGGGAATGCGGCGCTCATGCGAGGACTGTCAACGTGAGAGCAGCGCAGGCGCTGGGCCAGCAGTGCGCCAGGCGATTCACTGAGGCGCTGGATGAGTTCCCCAAGCCGCTCGTCGCCCACATGCCCAAACGACACTTGCGGCAGACCGAACAGGACGTGCTCGGGTGGCTGTGCACTCGACTCGCCGGACGCCCCTCAGGGTTGACCGTCATCCATACCAGTCGGGGGATTACGTGGTACCGCCTCACGGCGGACGGCCCGGTTCCCGAACCGCTACCTCCGGAATCACCCGCACTGATGGCTCTTCCCTGCCTTGCGACTGAGGTGGAGCTGTTGCTGACACCCGCAAAACTCGGGGCTTACGCCGCTTATCAACACCGGTGCTACCCACACGTGAGCTGCAGGCCGACCTGGCTTCCTCCTGAGCTGCCTTGGGCAGACGAGGATATCGCGCAAGAAATCTTGACATAGCGGCCCGGCGGCGAGTTCATGCGACTCGCCGCCCTCCGTGATGACCGCTGCAGACCAATTTGGACCACACATTGGAGATCTGTGCCCATGACCACTGGCAAACCCGCTTCTCTTTCCATCGACGTCCCCTGGGGGACGGACGCGATCCGGGTAACCAACATCTCGCCCCACCTCCCTGCCGACTCGACGGACAGCCATGGCGGGGTGGTGACCGCAGCAGGCCGGGCCAATCCGAGCACCTGGCTGCCGGACGCTTCATGGGGAGCCATAACGCGTGCAACAACTCGACCCGAGGCATTGGCAGTTCAGCTCCACCCGACGGCGGACGAGCCCTCGGGTCTCCTGATGATCGAAAACGTCGAAGGGGCGACGCTGCGGTCGGTTGTCACCCGTGTCCTGCTAAGCGAACTGTTCCCCGGTCCCCAGCCTCGTACCGGCATGGAGGTATCGGAGGTACCCGACCCGCAGGTGCACGGGATCATCCATGAGGGCCGTCCCGGTGCGATCGTGCAGTACCGCTACGAGAACCTCGCCCACCTTCGGAACCACGTGTGGCAGACCATCCACGCGACGCTGTCACTCAACAGCTACGCGACCTCCATCCTCACGCGCTCCGTCACCCGCAACCTGATCACCCATCCTGTCGAGATCGTCTTCGAGGACGGTGCGGAGGCGATCCACCTTCTCGTCGTCCGTGACGGCATCACGCGACTCGCCAGCGCCTGGGCGGTACTGGCCGGGCACGGGGCCGACCCCGCCTCGGTGGCAACCCTGGCCACTGAGGCACTGCTCGGCAGCCCTTCCGCGACAGGGACCTCTTCAGGACCCGGTCTCGGGCAGCGTCTGGCCGCCAGCCGGGCTCGGTGGCGGCAGGAACTGCGGCAAGAGTTCCACGATGAGATGAAAGGGGCGACACCAGGACTTAGGGCCGCTCAGATCGCCCAGTCCTATGTCGTTCCGGCGCAGATCGCCGTCGGGGTTGAGGGACACGAGGGCCGAGTACTTTCTCCCGAGGACATTTTCGACGACGCCATTCGTTCAGTACTGGCTTCGGTGCACGTCGAGTTCAAGCAGTGGGACGCGGCGGCCCAGAACGTCGAGGTCGTCACCCGAGCCCTGAAGCGGATCATCCAGCAAGGCGACCCCCGATGGAACACAGCCGAGCTTCAAGCGGTGTACGGCCTTGCCGTCGGCCGCATTCCCGTGGCCGAGCTCCCCCAGCTATTCGGAGGCAATCCGCCCCCTCCCGGGACCGCCCTGTGGCGTGCCATCTACCTGGTCAGCGCCCTGACACAGCCGGATCTCCTGGAGCTCCTCAAGGACCAGGCCAAGGCCATCAAGGGTGGCCAGCGGATGAGCATGAAGGGGTTCGGCGAGCTGCTCGGTCCGATCATCGACCTGCCCTGGCGTGCGAAGAAGAAGCTCGTCACCAAGCAGGCGCGAAATGCGTGGAACAACGGCGGTGTGCTGTCGAACGACGTCACCAAGGGCTGGACTCCGCAACCCACTAGCGACTTCACCGGGCTGATCGCATTGGCCATGAACGGCGACGACGACGCCCGCCGCACTCTGGCTGTGGCCGGCGGTGTCGCACTGATCGCCGACAAGCTCCTGACCAGGAGCGTCGGCTCTTCGCTAGGGGCCACAAAGGAGAAGGGCGGCGTCCCTTTCCGGTCGGACGTGAACAAGGTCATCGAGGGACTCTCACGGCCGACGAACGAACTCGGCCTGTGGACCCTCGCGCTCGCCGCCAACACGTTCCGCAGTGATGACCTGCCACAGAACTCCGTGCCCAGGCAGAGCCTGACCGGCAAGACGTCCGCAATGTCCGCCGAGCCGCCTTACGTGCACTTCAAGGTCGATCTCGATGCCCCGGACCGCATCGCCCGCGACACCAATGGCGTGCCGATGCCCCTGTACGAATGGGATGTCGTCGCGGCCTCGGCCCCGGAGCGCGCGGCGCAGGCCGTACCACCGTCGCTGGTCCCTGGTCCGGCGCCGGTTCTCGTTCCGGCGGCGCCGTCATCGGACGGTGAGACTACGCCCGCCGACGGCGACGCCTCCACCAGTGCCTCTGACGACGAGGAGCCCGTCACCACCACAGACCCAGTGGCGGCGCAAGGGGCCGAAGGTGCTTTGCCCACCGTCCCCGCCCAGGCTCACCGCGCCGAAGACGCTCCGCCACCTCCCAGCCAGCGCGCCGCCGCGCACCGCGAGGGCCTCCACCTCGGGGTGCAGGGCGCCCGGGACGCCCTCGACCATTTGCATACCCTGGAGCCGGAAGTCGGGGACCACACTCCGATAGTTCCGGTGGACCAGCTGGACGAGTTGCACAAACTGTTGGTCGGCATCTTGACTGACGTAGAGAACCTGCGGCGCAGGACAGTAGAGGCTCATGCCTCAGAGGGGGACGACTCGGAATGCGATGATTCCGAGGAGATGGTTTTGGACTGACCAGTAAGAGGTCGTAGCTCAAGTCCCCCACCGCCAGCGAAACGGGTCAGGACCGGTGCTGAGAAATCAGACCGGTCCTGATTCGCAACCAGAAGGAATCGAGCGCCACAGATTCCGTCGGCGTGATCAGGCTCGGTGGGTAGGCCCAGCGCTTCCAGCGACGCCAAAGCGCCAGCGCCCCGTGAGGGACACAGCTGCAACTCACCGCCGGCGTCACACCAGGCCACGCGCCTGCCTGCGTACGCGCAGAAGGTCATCGAGCACGCGCACCGGTGATGTAGGACACATGGCAAGCCGCGAGTTGAGAGCTGCCTCCCATTGCTCGGTCAGGCCGAGCATGAGGCGCTTGCGCATGCCAGGGGTGACGTGGGCATAGCGCGCCGAGACGGAGCCGTCGATGTGTCCCATGCGCTGGTCCATGAGGACCTTCTCGGTGCCGAGGTCCTCCATCACGGTCCTATGGGTGTGGCGCAGTCCGTGAGGGGTGAGGCCCTTGGCAATCGGGAGCCAGCAGGCGTCGGCTCGTTGGCCGGCGCCGCGCCCTCGCGCGGGGACTCCTGGCCACGGTTCGCCGAGAAGCGGCACGGGTCGTGCCTCCTGCGGGGCCTTCTTCGGATACCAGCCCGATACCGCTGGGGTGAACAGCCACGTTGCGAAACCGTTCCTGCGCCAGTGGGCCGCAGGCTCCACCACTGCGCCGGACGCACCGGATCGTGCTTCGACAATGCTGCCGCGGAGAGCTTCTGGGCCCTGCTCAAAGAGGAGATCGGCACCCGCACCTGGCCCGACCGGGCCACCGCCCGAGCCGAGGTCTTCTCCTTCATCGAGACCTTCTATAACCGCCGCCGCCTGCGCAAGCACCGGACTTTCGGCTATCTCACCCCGGCCGAGACCAGGCAGCGGCATCAGCACACCCTCGCGGCATAACGATCACGTGTCCGGGATCACGGGGAAACTTCACTACCCGACCAACCCCTTGTCGCCGCGCAGGTGGTCCGGGCGGGAGCGGGGCCGGCCCGGACCGCGCCACCGGATCGGCAGGCCGGCCAACACCGGGACGAGTACGGGTCCGTGGCCTCGCTGACCCGGTGTGGTCAGCCAGGTCAGCGGGCTCAGCGCACGTCCACGCAGTCACCGGTGGCGGTGACCGGCGGAGTGGTAGAGGTGCCCTCGAACTTGTAGCGGTAGCAGCGGTCGGTGGTGGCGGTGCGAGTCTTCTTCTCGACGCCCGCCAGGCTGCCGGTGCCGGTGAGGTGGCTGCTGGTGGTGGCGTACGAGCCGGTCAGCGAACGCTCCTGGAGGCGGACGGTCTGCTGGGTGTAGCCCGCGTACTTGTGGGTGTCCCAGTTGGCGCGCTCCAGCTTGCCGGTGATCGTGATCGTCTTGCCCTTGGCGACGGGCTCGGGGGCCGCGTTGTTGCTCAGCCGGGACCAGCGCTTGAGGTACCAGGTCTTGGCGTTGTCGGTGCGCACGTCGGTGGCCGCGTCGGTGATCGCCCAGAGGGAGATCTTCCAGGCTCCGGCATCCTCGTTCGTCAGGTCGCTCTGGGGGTCGATCTTGAAGGTGGCCGTGCAGCTGAACGTGGCGTCGCCGGACGGAACGCAGGGGTCGGTGTCCGCATCGAACTGCTCGGAGTTGATGAACCGCTTCAGTCCGCTGTCGCGGTCGGTGCCGCGCCAGATCGACGCGTGGCTGCCGTAGAGCTTCGACCCGCCGCTGACCGTCCACTTCACGGTGATCGTCTGCGTGTTCGTCGTCCCGACGTGGGCGCTGTTGCCGCCGTTGACGGTGACGCCGGAGACGACGGTGGAGTCGGCAGTGCTCGCGGCCAGGGTCCTGGGCGCGGCGGTCTTCGCCGCCGACGCGTCGGCGGCCGCAGCCTTGCTCTGCTCCAGCGCCTCGGCCGCACTGGTCCCCCCCGCCATCGCGGACGGTGTGACGAGCAGGCCGACGGCGAGCCCGGAGGCGGCCAGTGCGCTGACGCCCAGGATCACCTTCTTGCCGGACGTCAACTTATTGCGGGAGTGCTGGGACATGAGGAGGCTCCGTTATCGAATATCGACTATCGACGAGCGGATACGGGTCGCGAACGGGCGGACCCCAATCACGCACGGCCACAGCGACCGCACAGTCTTGATCGGCGATGAAGCGAAAGGGTTGTACGCGCGCGACAGTTGAGCTCTGTGAGGTGCATCACCCGGCGGTGTCGTGTCGCACAGGGGGTGTGTCACGGGGCGTGGCGTCCTCGGTGCGACGCGTGCCATCCGCGCGGCTTCGGATCACCGATCCTGCCAGGTGACTCGGACACTGGGCCGCCCGTCGCCGACTCCATGCCAGGGGCCAAACCGGGGGCCATCCGACGTGAACGCTCCAGGATCGACCTGGACGGTAACGGACGAACAGCGACCTGCCAGGCGGATGTCCGCCGGACGTTTGTGGAGTCGAGTTCCCTGCCGACAGCGGACGAGAACACGAGACCGTGCTCCTCCCCACCTGTCGCCTGCTGCGGATCTCCTCTGTCAGTGGCGTCCACTACGGTCTGAGCTGTTGGGCCGGTCAGGTACGTCCGTACAGGACTCCGCGGTCATGAGGGGTGGGAAATAGGGTCCCCGGCAGCCGGCTCGGGACTCAACTGATGGAACCGTGCCCCACCCCTCTCCGCACCTACCCGGTGCGAGCACGAACAGCCTCCAGCCTGACGTCGGCGGATGACATCAACGGGGCTGCACACAGCGGAGTTTGAGCGACCGCGAACGGCTTCCCAACACCGGCCAGAAGGCCGATCATGAGGTTTATGGTGTCAGGCATCGTCGTTCAGTACACCGGTCTACTGCGGACCAGCGACCAAGACCTGTGGATCCGGTTGCGGGAGCTCTTGAGGGGCCAAGGGCTCAATCCAAACCGGACGGTTGTCGTCGATCTCTTGCAGGAGGGCCCCGATCATGAGGACGGCCGAGTCATCGCCGAGGACGGCAAGGTCTACAGATTCACCCTCTTCTACGACCAGTCGGCAGAGCACGGCGCGCGTAGGGCTTATCTCCACGGCTGGACCGACATCACCGATTCTTGGCGGATCGGATCGCTCGCTACTCGAACAGCAGACGCCGTCGCTTGGATGACCGGGTGCACCGAGTCAAGTTGACCACCACCATGCCAAGGGCGGTGAACCGGTGCCCCGCCGAGTGTCTGACTCGCGAATGGGCCTCTTTCGTGACCAGGGCCCTTGGCGAAGGACGACAGACCAGGCACACCCCGCTGCCTGTCCGTCACTGTCAGTATCGGCGGGGTGGTTGAGTTCGTGAATGCCGCGATCACCTCGTCATTGGCGGCTCTTGGGGGCCGAACGCCGGTCCGCGCGCTGCGCTCGTTTCGGGTACTGCGGCGGAAGGGATTGACCCTGCCCCTGCGTCAGGGTTGGAGTCTTGGCGCATGACGAACAACAGCGCTTCCTCGGCTCGGCTCGTGCCGCCGGTCGGAGGGTTCCAGGAGATCGACGGCCGCCGCATTTTCGTGCATGAGTCGGGCAGCGGCGGACCGGCCGTGGTGTTCCTGCCGGGTGCCAGCGCGGTCGGTCTGGACTATTTCGGTGTCCAGCAGGGGGTTTTGCAGTTCACCACCGCCGTCGTGTACGACCGTGGCGGCACGGGCTACAGCGATCCCCTCCCGCTGCCGCGCACGACCGCCGCGGTCGCCACGGAGCTGCGCGAGTTGCTGCGGGCCCAGGACATCGCCGCCCCGTACGTTCTGGTGGCGCACTCCCTCGGCGGCTTCTACGCGCATCGGTTCGCGCAGTTGTACCCGCAGGACGTGGCCGGGCTGGTCTGGCTGGACGCCTTGCACCGCGACTGGGACGACTTCATGCCTCCCGAGGCGAGTCTGGCCGCGATCGAGAGGATGGCGCCTGACCGGGAGCAGTTGGAGCGGATGCGCCCGGCCCTGCGCAAGATGAGAGCCGAGTTGCTCGCGGACTACCCGGAGCGCATTCGACAGGCGCTGACCGAAGCCAAGTTGAGTGACGCATGGACCCACTCCGGCATCGCCGAGCGCACCGGGCTCGCCGGGCTCGCCACCGAGCTGCGGGCCGGGCCGGGCATTCCCGACGTGCCGGTGGTTGCTCTCACCGTGTCGGGCATCGCCCCCGCCCAGCAGGCACTGACGCCGGAGCGGACGTTGCGGGAGATGAATGACGGCAAGACGAGAATGGACGCGGCCCTGGTGAGCGCGGTCTCGCACGGGGAGCAACGCATCATCTCCGACACCAGCCACCACCGGCTCTGCTTCGACCGTCCCGATGCCGTGGTGCAGGCGATCCGCGATGTCGTCGACCGAGCTCGCCCCTAGACTCGGCGGACCACGTTGTTCGAGGAACCGAGGAGGACGGTGCTCACGATCGGCCAGCTCGCGGCAACCGCCGGCGTGACCGTGCGCACCGTTCGCCATTACCACCACGTCGGTCTGTTGCCCGAGCCCGAGCGTGATGCCTCCGGGTACCGCCGCTACAGCGCGCAAGCGGCGGTGGATCTCATCCGGATCAGGACCCTCGCCGATGCGGGGGTGCCGCTGGCCCGTATCGACGCGCTGTTGCATGCGCAGCCGACCGGATTCGCCGAGGCCGTCGCCGACATCGACGCCGAGTTGCAGCACAAGATCGACCAGCTCACCGAATACCGCCGCAGGATCGCCGAACTGGCCGGCGGCGAGAGCCTTTTCCTGCCCCCCGACGTGGTCGCACTCCTGAACCGGATGCGCAGTCTCGGGGTCAGCGAGCGGAGGGTACGGCTTGAGCGCGACTCGTGGATCCTGATGCAGGCACTGGACCCGCAGGCCATGCCGCAGCGGGTACGGGACAAGAACGCCAGCTTCGACGACCCCGAGACGACGCGCCTGTATCTCGCCTGTGATCGATCAGTCGACTGGGACCCGCACGATCCACGTCTGGACCAGCTCATCGACGACCTGGACGCATGGAAGATCACATACGAAGGGAACATCAACCGCGCCGGGTACCTGAAGCTGGTCTCTTCCCGGATCTCCGAGGCATCCCCGGCATGGCAACGCATCCTCGACGGGCTCGCCCACCGGGCCAAGCAGCGTCAGCCCGCCGGTGACGACAACAGCTGACCGGCGACGCCGTGGCCGGGGAGATGGGGCCCGCGAACGTGCCTGTACGCCCTCACTCATGGAAACAACATCCGTCAGGCGCTCGGCTGCTGCCACGACTGCGGCACTGAGCATTCCGATCGCCGGACGCACCGGCCCGCGTACCGTCGGCACGGTGAGTCCGCTCCGGGACGGCGACACCCTCGTGGTGGTGGAGGATCCGGCCCTGGCCGCCCTCGAACTCCGCTGCCCGGCCGAGGGCCTGTGCGTGCGTCTTCCCCGGCCGCTGCCGCCGGTACGAGTACCCCGTAGGACCGGCAGCGCCCCTTCTGTCTGACATGCGTGCTTCGTACGCACATGCGAATCTGGAAGTGCCCCATCGTCCGGGACGCTGACAGGAGGCGGGATCGTGAGCAAGAAACAGAGCCGGCAGAACCGTGGCGCTCGCAGCGGTGGTCACGAGCGCAGTGCCACGGCGGAGACGAAGGAGCAGAAGCCTACGGCGGCTTCGCCCGAGGCCGTGCGTGCGATCGGGGAGACCGTTTCGCACAAGAAGGAGCGGAAGTTCGGGCACAACTGACCAGGGTCACACCTGCTGGCGGGGGCAGTCGGGGCGTCAGTAGGCGCGAGGTGACATCGGCCGGGGTTCGGCGCCCGGTGCCTCGAAAAGGCACCCGGGGGTGCCGGGGCCCGGCTTCGCGCGTATCGCGGCCGGCTGCGGAGGGTCGGTCGGGAGCTCTATGCGTACGGTGATGGGGTCGTCGCCGTGTGTCGTGACGTAGCCGGTTTCCTTGCCGTCGACCAGTACCTCCACCACCACCGTGTGGCCCGTCTGAACCGTCACGGTGACCGAGTGGCCCGCGTGATCGGTGTGGAAGTGGTGGCGCTGCCTCATGGAGGTCATCTCCCGGTGCAGGACCCGCAGAGCCCGCAGGACCCGCAGGGGCCACAGGTCATCTCACGGCGGCGCGCTCCCTGTGGGAGTCGCACTTCAAGCGTAGTCGGACGGAGTGACGGGTGGGCGGTCGGACGCCGCGACGGGCGGTCCCGGTCTGTTCGGGGCAGCCCGTCGCGGCGTCCGACCGCCCGGTGCGGAACGTCAGGAGGTCAGGGCCTTGAGCGCGAGGTTGAGCTGGAGGACGTTGACCCGCGGCTCGCCGATGAAGCCGAGGACGCGGTCGTCGGTGTGCGCGGCGACCAGCTCGGCGACCTGCCCGGCATCCAGATGGTTCCGCGCCGCCACGCGGTTGACCTGGAGCTTCGCGTACGCCGGGGAGATGTGCGGGTCCAGGCCGGAACCGGACGAGGTGACGGCGTCGGCCGGGACCTCGGACGGCGCCACCGGATGGCCGGGCGTCGGGTTGTCCTTGATCACCGCTGCCTTGGCGTCCTGCACCCACTGGATGAGCTCCGCGTTGTCGCCGGAGCGGTTGGTCGCGCCGGAGAGGATGAGCGCGTACTGGGTGTTGACGCCGTTGCTGCCCAGGCCGTTGGACGGGCGCGGCTGGAACCACTTCAGGTCCGGGGCCGCCGCCTCCTCGCCCTCCTTCAGGGGCAGGTCGTAGCGCTGCCCGATGAGCGCCGAGCCGGCGATCCGGCCGTCGGACGTGATCTCCGAGCCGTTCGCCTTGTCGTGGAACAGGGTCTGGGCGACGCCCGTGACCGCGAGGGGGTAGACGGCCCCGCAGATCACGGTGAGGACGAGCAGGGCGCGCAGTCCCGCGCCGAGCATCCGGGCGGTGTTCTTCAGGGAACTGTTCATGGCAGGTCAGCACTTTCCTAGTTCAACGCAGGCCGGGAAGCGTCGAGATGAGCAGGTCGATGAGCTTGATGCCGATGAACGGGGCCACCAGGCCGCCCAGTCCGTAGATGCCGAGGTTGCGGCGGAGCATCCTGTCGGCGCTCGCGGGCCTGTACCGGACGCCCCGGAGTGCCAGCGGTACCAGCGCGATGATGATCAGCGCGTTGAAGACGACCGCGGACAGGATCGCGGACTCCGGCGAGGACAGGGCCATGATGTTGAGCTTGTCCAGGCCCGGGTAGACGACCGCGAACATCGCCGGAATGATCGCGAAGTACTTCGCCACGTCGTTGGCGATCGAGAACGTCGTCAACGCTCCCCTGGTGATGAGGAGTTGCTTGCCGATCTCGACGATCTCGATGAGCTTGGTGGGGTTGGAGTCCAGGTCCACCATGTTCCCGGCCTCCTTGGCGGCCGAGGTGCCGGTGTTCATGGCCACGCCTACGTCCGCCTCGGCGAGTGCCGGAGCGTCGTTCGTACCGTCGCCCGTCATCGCGACGAGCTTTCCGCCCGCCTGCTCCCGCTTGATGAGGGCCGTCTTGTCCTCGGGCGTCGCCTCGGCGAGGAAGTCGTCGACCCCCGCCTCCTCGGCGATCGCCTTCGCGGTCAGCGGGTTGTCGCCCGTGATCATGACGGTCCTGATGCCCATGCGGCGCAGTTCGTCGAACCGCTCCCGCATGCCCTCCTTCACCACGTCCTTGAGGCGGACGGCTCCGAGGACGCGTGCTCCCCCGGAGTCCTCCACGGCCACCAGCAGCGGTGTGCCGCCCGCCCCGGCGATGCGGTCCGTGAGCGACTGCGTGTCCTCGGAGACGTGGCCGCCGAGCCCGTTCACCCACGCGACGACCGAACCCGCCGCGCCCTTACGGACCTTGCGTCCGTCGACGTCCACACCCGACATGCGGGTCTGGGCGGTGAACTCGATCCACTCGGCGTGTTCCAGTTCGCCGCGGTGGCGCTCCCGCAGTCCGTACGCCTCCTTCGCGAGGACGACGATCGAGCGGCCCTCGGGGGTCTCGTCGGCCAGGGAGGAGAGCTGGGCGGCGTCCGCGAGTTCGGCCTCCGTCGCGCCCTCGACCAGTACGAACTCGGACGCCTGGCGATTGCCGAGGCCACATCGGCCATCGTGAGCTCCTGAGTGAAGAACGGATTCTCGGACAATCCGAGGAAACGCCCTCTCCAGGGGGCCGCGCCACGGGGTCAGCCCTCGCGCCGGAAGTCGTCAAGGGCCTCGCCCGCCGCGCGCCGGCCGACCGCGGCCAGCACCGGGTTCGTGACGCGGTAGTAGTGGTACGCCGTGAGGCCGAAGGTCAGCGCCCAGCTCCTCCCCCGTGCCCACGTCGCGTCGTCCACCTCGACGGCCTCGCGGAAGAGGCCGCGGGAGTCACTGGACAGCAGGGTCCAGGCGGCCATCGTGTCGCAGGCGGGGTCGCCCGTGCCGAGCCCGCCGAAGTCGATGACGGCCGTGAGACGTCCGTCCCGGGCCAGCAGGTTGCCCGGCAGCAGGTCGCCGTGGAGCCAGACCGGCTCGCCTTCCCACTGCGGAAGCCGCACGGCCGATTCCCACGCCGCCGTGGCGAGGTCCGCGTCCACCGTGCCGTCCGCGCCCAGGTCGCGGATCGCGGCGCGGACGTCCGTTTCGCGGCTGCTCACCGGACCGCCGCGGAAGCCCGCCGGTCCTCCGCTCGCGTCGACCGCGCGCAAGGCGGCCACGAACCGGCCCAGCCGGACGGCCGCTTCCGGCTCATCGGTGAGGGGTGAGTCGTAGACGTTCTCACCGTCCAGCCAGGCGTAGACCGACCACGGCAGCGCGTACCCCTCGCCCGGTTCGCCCAGCCCGAGCGGGACGGGCACGGCCAGCGGGAGGTGCGGGGCCAGGTGGGGCAGCCAGCGCTGCTCCTTGGCGACCTGCCCCGCCGCGCCGGGGATGCGCGGCAGCCGTACGGCCATGTCCTCGCCCAGCCGGTACATGGCGTTGTCGGTGCCCGCTGAGCGGACCGGGGTGACGGGGAGACGCGACCACTGCGGGAACTGCGCCGCGATCAGCCGGCCGACCAGCGGGGCGTCGATGTCGACTTCGTCGGCGTGCATCTTCGTGACCGTCATACGGGCCCTTCCTCCGGCTGTACGTGGATCTTCCGTGCCGGACGTTCGTGCCGTCGGCCCGGCACGGACGGTATGACCGCTCCAGTCGGTGTTCAAATGATTTACGCCCCGTGGTCCCCCAACAGCCTTTATTTCAGGGGGCTTTCGAGGTTTATCTACGCGCGGAGCTACGGCTCCCGAACGATCATTCGGGCATATCAGACGACTTCTTGCGCGGGCATTACCGGCGAGTACTCGGAGCTGCTAGAAACTGGGGCGCCCCACCAAATCCCCACCCACCCCCCACACTTCGAAGGGCTGGCAGCCATGTCAGTACGAAGAATCTGGGCATCCGTCACCACGCTCGCCCTCGCCGCTGCCGCCGCCCTGGGCGCCGCCACTCCGGCCTCGGCGGCCGCGGGTGGCTACGTCGCTCTCGGCGACTCCTACTCCTCCGGCGTCGGAGCCGGGAGTTACCTCTCCGACAGTGGTGACTGCCGACGCAGCACCAAGGCGTACCCCTACCTCTGGGCCTCGGCGAACTCCCCCTCGTCGTTCGCTTTCGTCGCCTGCTCGGGGGCGACGACAAGCTCGGTCTCCAGCGGTCAGCTGGGCGCGCTGAGTTCGTCGACGGCGCTCGTCAGCGTCACCGCGGGCGGCAATGACGTCGGGTTCGCGAACGTCATGACGGACTGTGTCCTGTCGAGCGAGGCCACCTGTGTGAACAGCGTGAACGCGGCGGTCTCGCAGGTGGAGAACGTGCTGCCGGCACGCCTCGACTCGCTCTACAGCGGCATCCGTTCACGGGCTCCGCAGGCCCGGGTGGTGGTGCTGGGGTACCCGCGCTTCTACAAGCTGTCCGGCAGCTGCATCGCCGGCCTCACCGAGACCGAGCGCGGGGCGATCAACAGGGCGTCGGACATCCTGAACGGCGTCATCGCCAAGCGCGCCGCCGACGCCGGATTCACCTTCTCCAGCGTGGTGGACGAGTTCACCGGCCACGAACTGTGCTCCGGTGACGCCTGGCTCCACAGCGTGTCCATCCCCGTCTACAACTCGTACCACCCCAAGGCCACGGGGCAGGCGGGCGGATATCTGCCGGCCTTCCGCTCGGCCGCGTAACGCACACGGTCCACCCCCACGGGTTCCGCAACAGATGCGGCGGTCCACCGGAGTCCGCTCCGGCGGACCGCCGCATCGCCGTCCACTCCCCTACTCAGGACGCAGACGGACGGGACGCCTTGATCGAGTACATCAGGGGGATACGCGGCCGGTCCGCCGGGAAGCGGTAGTAGCCGTCACCCTGCCTCTCCAGCGCCTCGAAGCGCGCGAAGAGCGAGACGTCGTGCTCGTGCAGCAGCTCGATCCGCAGTCCGGCGGAGGCCAGCGCCGAGACGACCTCGCCCACCGGATGCTGCCATTCGACGCTGCGGTTGTGGATCGTCGGCGCGCCGAAGTCGGTGTACGTACCCGGCGTCTCGTCCACCCATGCCTCGCGGCTGAAGTAGTCGTACGTGATCCGGGAGCCCGTCGCGTCGTCCAGCGCGTCCGTCAGCGGATGGAACTCCGCGAGGTAGAGGAAGCCGCCGGGCGCGACGAGCGAGGCGGCGGTCTCCGCCCAGCGCTCGATGTCGGGCAGCCAGTTCAGCGCGCCGACTCCGGTGTAGACGATGTCGTACGAGGAGTCGGGGACGGCCTCCGCCGCGTCGTACACATCGGCGGCCACGAACGCCGCGCGCTCCGGGCCGAGGCCGAGGGAGCGGGCGAGACCGCGGGCTGTCTCCACGGCGGGCTCGGAGAAGTCGAGGCCGACCACATGGGCGGCACCGTGCCGGGCCCAGGAGAGGGTGTCGAGCCCCAGGTGGCACTGGAGGTGCAGCAGGGACTTCCCCGTGACATCACCGACCTCCGCGAGCTCGAAGTCGCGCAGCGCGTCCTTTCCCGCGCGGAACGCGTCGAGGTCGTAGTAGTCGCTCGCCGCGTGTATCGCCACGCGCTCGTCCCACCGCGCGCGGTTGGCGTCGTGCCAGTCGTCCGGAGTCGGTGCGTGCATGCCCGAAAGCTACCCACAGGCCGTGGACCGCGCGAACAGTTATCCACAGGCCGCTCGGTCGTGGCGCCCGATCGGGTTGGATGGTGGCATGAGCGACACACAGAACGTCTCGTCCACGCCGGAGTGGGAGCAGCGCTTCCGCGCGCCCCGCGTGTCCCTGCCCGACTGGGCCGAGGACGCCCCTGACCGCTCACTGTTCGTCTCCAACGCCACCGGGACGTACGAGCTCTACGCCTGGGACCGGGCGAGCGGCCGGCAGCGCCAGGTGACCGACCGGCCCAACGGGACGACCGACGGGCTGCTGACCCCCGACGGATCTGCCATCTGGTGGTTCAGCGATACCGACGGTGACGAGTTCGGTGTCTGGATGCGGCAGCCGTTCGACGGCGCCCAGGGGGACGACGAGCCCGCCGCCCCCGGCCTTGAAGCCTCCTACCCGGCCGGTCTCGCCATCGGCCGCGACGGTACGGCGGTGATCGGCCGGTCCACCGACGAGGACGGCACGACCATCCATGTCGTGCGGCCCTCGGACGCTCCCGTGGAGATCTACCGGCACCGGGAGTCCGCCGGGGTGGGGGACCTCTCCCACGACGGCACGCTGATCGCCCTGGAGCACACGGAGCACGGCGACGCGATGCACTCGGCGCTCCGCGTGGTGCGGCCGGACGGGTCGACCGTCGCGGAGCTCGACGACACCGAGGGTGGCACCAAGGAGCTCGGCCTCGCCGTCCTGGGCTTCGCCCCGGTGGCCGGGGACACCCGTCTCCTCGTCGGGCATCAGCGCCGGGGGCGCTGGGAGCCGATGATCTGGGACCCGGTCGCGGGCACCGAGACGGACCTCCCGATCGACCTCCCGGGTGACGTGGGCGCCGAGTGGTATCCGGACGGCTCCGCGCTGCTCGTCGAGCACAGCTTCGAGGCCCGCAGCGAGCTGTGGCGGTACGAGCCCGGCGCGAAGGAGCCGGTCCGGGTGGAGACCCCGGCCGGCACGGTGTCGGGCGCGACGGCCCGCCCGGACGGCACCGTGGAGTACCTCTGGTCCTCGGCCGCGCTGCCGCCCGTCGTCCGCTCCACGACCGGTGCGGTGGTCCTCGACCCGCCGGGGCCCGAGGCGCCGGCGTCGGTGCCGGTCGAGGACGTGTGGGTGGAGGGCCCCGGCGGCCACATCCACGCCCTCGTCCAGCGGCCCGCCACCGGGGACGGCCCGTTCCCGACCGTCTTCGAGATCCACGGCGGCCCGACCTGGCACGACAGCGACGCCTTCGCGTCCGGCCCGGCCGCCTGGGTGGACCACGGCTTCGCCGTCGTCCGGGTCAACTACCGAGGGTCGACCGGCTACGGCCGCGCCTGGACGGACGCGCTCAAGCACCGCGTCGGGCTGATCGAGCTGGAGGACATCGCGGCCGTCCGTGACTGGGCGGTGAAATCGGGCCTCGCCGACCCGGCCCAACTGGTGCTCGCGGGCGGCTCCTGGGGCGGCTATCTGACGCTGCTGGGCCTCGGTACGCAGCCGGACGCCTGGGCCCTGGGCCTGGCCGCCGTTCCGGTCGCCGACTACGTCACGGCCTACCACGACGAGATGGAGGCCCTGAAGGCGATGGACCGCACACTGCTGGGCGGGACACCGGAGGAGGTGCCCGAGCGCTTCGAGGCGTCCTCCCCGCTCACCTACGTCGACGCTGTGCGCGCCCCCGTCTACATCTCGGCGGGCGTCAACGATCCGCGCTGCCCCATCCGCCAGGTGGAGAACTACGTGGACCGTCTGAAGGCCCGAGGCGCGGTGCACGAGGTGTACCGGTACGACGCGGGCCACGGCTCCCTCGTCGTGGAGGAACGGATCAAGCAGGTGCGCCTGGAGCTGGACTTCGCGCTCAGGCACCTGAAAGCAAGCTCGTCCGGCATCTGAGGGCACAGCGGTGGCCGGTGGACTGAGGGCCCCAGCTCCGGGCACGCGGAGCGGGGACCGTACCGTGGAGGGGTGTACCGGTTCCTGCTGACCCCGCGATGGTGGGGGATCAACCTCTTCGTCGTGCTGGCCATCCCGTTCTGCGTGTTCATGGGCACCTGGCAGCTCGGCCGCTTCGAGGACCGCGTGCAGTCGCACGAGGAGGCCGAGGAGCGGCCCGATCCGGGGACCCGGGCCGCCAAGCCCCTGGACTCCCTGCTGCCGGTCGACAAGGTGACGTCCGGCAGCCCCGCGACCGCCACCGGGACGTACGCCGATCAGTTCCTCGTCCCCGGCCGTGAGCTGGACGACCGCGACGGCTTCTACGTCCTCAACCTGCTGCGTACCGACAGTGGCAAGGCCCTGCCCGTCGTACGCGGGTGGCTGCCCGGCACCGCGGGGCGCACCGAGGTGCCCGCCGCGCCGGCCGGGGAGGTCACGGTGACCGGCGACCTCCAGGCGTCCGAGAACGCGAGCACCGACGGCGTGCACTCCAGGGGCGGGCTGCCCGAGGGGCAGCTCGGCATGATCAGCGCCGCGTCGCTGGTGAACCTCGTGCCGTACGACGTGTACGACGCCTGGGTCACGCTCCAGAAGCCCGAGGCAGGCGGTACGGGCGACACGGGTGCTACGAGCAGCGCGCTGAAGCCGGTGCCCGCCGAGGCACCGCAGGGCAGCGGGCTGGACCTCAAGGCGTTCCAGAACCTCGGCTACACCGGCGAGTGGTTCGTCTTCGGCGGCTTCGTGCTCTTCATGTGGTTCCGGCTGGTGCGGCGCGAGGCCGAGGCCGCGCGTGACGTGGAGCTGGGACTCGCGGCCGACGCCGACTGAGTCAGCTTCACCTGTTCCGACGGAGACCTGAGAAGGGGGGGGAGGGGCCGCCCGTGGGGCGGGCCCCCCAACGAGAATTCTAGTAAATAGTGGAAACCGAGGACAACCG
>NZ_JBHXQO010000010.1:0-6928 GCF_042717135.1 Streptomyces sp. NPDC058620 | reverse complement strand
GCCACTCGCGGCCCCCCCCCTCTGACACCCATACACCTGTTCCCCCGGCCCCCTTCGGGGGGGGGGCCCGCCGCGCGGGGGCCCCCTCCCCCCCTTCTCATATGACTCTCACTGGGAAACCGTGAGCACTCCCGTGCGGTAGACCGTGCCCGCGCAGGCGTTGGAGATCGTCGTCTGCGCCGACGGGGAACCCGCCTCCGGGGTGTGCGTCACGGCGATGCTGCCGTCCGCGGTCCCGCCGTCCTCGCTGCCGAACTGCGCTTCCGTGCCCGTCGAGGCCGCACCTTCACCCGTGGAACCGCCGGCACCGTCCGTCGGCGTGGGGCTGGGCGGCGGTACGGTCTCCGGACAGGTGTCCGACGGCACCCAGGCGAACCGCACCTCGTACGCCATGGCCGGCTTCAGCATCACCGTGCCGGGCTCCAGCGAGGGATCGGGCAGCCCGGACGCCGGGTCACCCGCGGTGTGCTGGACGACCTGGACCTTGAGGGGGTCGGCCGCGCCCATCGCCTGCACGCCCACCGAGCCGTCGCCGCTGACCGAGCACTCCTCGCCGGACATGTTGGAGATCCGGAAGGTGCCGTACACCGTGCCGTCCGCGCCCGGGGCGCCCGCTTCGGCCGAGTCGACACGCAGCTGGCCCGGACCGCAGCTGGGCACGGCGGCCGCCTCGGAGCGCGGTGTGTCGGCGACGCCGCCGATGCCCTGGGGGTCGGGGGTGTCGTCGCCCTCCGAGGAGGGGGAGGCGGAGGCGTCGGGTTCGCCCTTGCCGCCGTCGGTCACCTCGTCGGCGGGTCCGGGTTCCTTGTCGTCGCCGGGCTCCTCGCCGGGTTCCTCACCGCTGCCGCCCTGGGCCTGCTCGCCGTGACCGGCGATGGCGGAGTTGACGCCGGTCTCGCCGTCCGAACGTGCGACGTGCACGAACGCGGGAACGGCGGTGCCGATCAGCAGGGCGGCGGCGGCGACACCGACGACGGCCTGCCGCCGCCGCGCGCGACGGGCGGGCACGGCGCGGTGGAGGTGGTCGAGGGTGCCGTTGGAGGGTTCGAGGTCCTGTACGGCACCGCGGAGCATGCGGCGCAGAGCGAGTTCGTCGAGACCGGCGTCCGGGTCGTGGCCGGCGTCCGCGCCGGGACCGCCATCAGCGTCCGGGCGGCTCGCCGGGCCGCGTCCGAAGAGACTGGTCAGCACGCTCGTGTCCGCCGCCGAGTCGCCGTCGGGAGCGGGAGCCGCGGAGTCGCCGTCGGGAGCGGGAGCCGCGGAGTCGCCGTCGGCCGCCGTGTCCCGGGCCTGCACGCTGTGTGGCTCCGGTTCAGGCTGCGGCGCGACGTCCCGTTCCAGTTCCCGTTCCGGTTCGAGCTCCGGTTCCTGGTCCGGAGCCTGACCCTGGGACTGGCCCCGGTCCTCGGCGCCATCCGAAGAGGCGGATGAGAGGGCCTCCGGTGTGTTCTCCGACCCGTGGTTCACAATTCCGTTTCCAGTCCGGTCGCTCTCACGCCTGTGCTCGGGGCCACTCATGCCTGCGCCTCCATCACGACGCGCAGCGCCGCGATGCCTCGGGAACCGTATGCCTTGACCGAGCCCAGCGATATTCCCAGCGTCTCCGCGACCTGGGCCTCCGTCATGTCAGCGAAGTAGCGCAGCACCAGCACCTCTCGCTGGCGTCGCTGCAGCCCCTTCATCGCCTTGATCAGCGCGTCCCGCTCCAGCTGGTCGTACGCCCCCTCCTCCGCGCTCGCCATGTCCGGCATCGGCTTGGAGAGCAGCTTCAGCCCGAGAATGCGGCGACGCAGTGCGGAACGGGAGAGGTTGACCACGGTCTGGCGGAGGTACGCGAGCGTCTTCTCCGGGTCGCGGACCCGGTTGCGCGCCGAGTGCACGCGGATGAACGCCTCCTGCACCACGTCCTCACACGACGCGGTGTCGTCCAGCAGCAGGGCCGCTAGGCCGAGCAGCGAGCGGTAGTGGGCGCGATACGTCTCCGTGAGGTGGTCGACCGTGGTCCCCGCAGCCACCGTCTCCTCAGCGCCCCCGCGCTGCGAAGGCAGCCGGGTGGATCGCGCAGCGGGCATGGGCGCGATCACCGGCATACCGCCGGCCGCGCGGGGCCTCCGGAGCGGACGCAATGAAGCGCCTCGCAACGGGCCCACCACTGTGATGTCGAGAACCTCTGCCACGCCAGTTGGACACGCTGCCCCCCGTCAGGGTTGTACGCGTGCGCCACTGTGTTTGGCGCTGTGCGACATGCCCTCATACGTACCTGCTCTTCCCCGAATGCCCCATACATGCGCCCCGCCACGCAAGGGTGACGGCATAGACGCAGCCGCCCGACTCGCGGTTGCAGAAAGCCAGGAGATCATCGTCGGACACGGCAATGTCCCAGCTCAAGAGGTTCAGACCTGCTACTTCCTCACAGGGAACGCACAGATCCTACAAAACCGGCTCGATCAGGTACGGGGAAATTCGGCGGCCACCGATTCGGCGATCTGCGCAACATTCAGCGCCGCACCTTTTCGGAGGTTATCGCCGCAGATGAACATTTCGAGCGCTCTCGGATCGTCCATGGACCGCCGGACACGGCCGACCCAGGTCGGATCGGTGCCGACTACATCTGACGGGGTGGGGAAGTCGCCGGCCGCCGGACTGTCGAAGAGCACCACGCCGGGCGCGGTCGCGAGGATCTCGTGGGCCCGGTCCACGGCGACCTCGTTCTCGAAGCGCGCGTGGACGGACATGGAGTGCGTCGCGACGACGGGCACGTACACGCAGGTCGCGCTGACCCGCAGACCCGGCAGGTCC
This sequence comes from Streptomyces sp. NPDC058620, assembly GCF_042717135.1. NCBI lineage: Bacteria > Bacillati > Actinomycetota > Actinomycetes > Kitasatosporales > Streptomycetaceae > Streptomyces > Streptomyces sp. NPDC058620. The sequence goes on along the minus strand of NZ_JBHXQO010000010.1, from coordinate 4,129 downwards.
AGGACCTTGCGGCACTCGTCGCGGATCGCCATCTCCTCGGAGGACCAGCCGTTCCCGGCATCGGCCCCCGCCCACGGCACGACGTTCAGCGCCACGGGCGCGGCGAAGGGGCTCGCGTCACCGCCGCCCAGGGCGCGTCGTACGTCTCCGGGGTGGGTGCCCAGCTCCGTACCGGCCACCAGGGACAGTTCCTCGCGGAGTGCGGCGACGCCTTCGCGGCCCGCGCCGCTCACCGCCTGGTAGGAGGAGACGATCAGTTCCTGAAGGCCGAATTCCGCGTGCAGGGCACCGACCGCGACGATCAGCGACAGCGTCGTGCAGTGCGGGGACGCGACGATGCCGCGCGGCCGGAGCCGGGCGGCATGGGGGTTGATCTCGGGGACGACCAGCGGCACGTCGTCGTCCATGCGGAACGCCGCCGAGTCGTCGATGACCACCGCGCCCTTGGACGCGGCGACCGGCCCCCATCGGGCGGACACCTGGTCCGGCACCAGGAAGAGGGCCACGTCGACGCCGTCGAACACGTCCTCGTCGAGAGCGAGGACCTCTGTCTCCGCACCGCGGACGACCAGCTTGCGGCCGGCCGAACGCGGTGAGGAGATCAGCTTCACGTCGCCCCAGACATCCGCGTGCTGCGAAAGGATCTGGAGCATGACGCCGCCGATCACCCCGGTCGCACCGACGACCGCGAGCGAAGGGCGGCTGCGTGTCATCGTCCGGTGCCCCCGTAGACCACGGCCTCGTCGGAGTCGCTGTCGAGCCCGAAGGCGGTGTGCACGGCGCGCACGGCCTCGATGACGTCGTCGGCGCGGGTGACCACCGAGATGCGGATCTCGGATGTCGAGATCAGCTCGATGTTCACGCCCGCGTCGGACAGGGCCTCGAAGAAGCCCGCCGTGACACCCGGGTTGGTCTTCATACCCGCGCCGACCAGGGAGATCTTGGCGATCTGGTCGTCGTAACGCAGCGAGTCGAAGCCGATCGCGCCCTTCTGCCGCTCCAGGGCGTCGATGGCCTTGCGGCCCTCGGACTTCGGGAGCGTGAAGGAGATGTCCGTCAGACCCGTCGACGCGGCGGAGACGTTCTGCACCACCATGTCGATGTTGACTTCCGCGTTCGCGATGGTGCGGAAGATCGCGGCGGCCTCGCCCGGCTTGTCGGGCACGCCGACGACCGTGACCTTGGCCTCCGAGATGTCGTGGGCGACTCCGGAGATGATCGCGTGCTCCACCTGCTGGTCCCCTTGCGGCTCGTTGCTGACCCAGGTGCCGCGCAGTCCGGAGAAGGACGAGCGGACGTGGATCGGAATGTTGTAACGGCGTGCGTACTCGACGCAGCGGTGCAGCAGCACCTTGGAGCCGGACGCGGCCAGCTCCAGCATGTCCTCGGAGGAGATCCAGTCGATCTTCCGGGCCTTCTTCACGACCCGGGGGTCGGCGGTGAAGACGCCGTCCACGTCGGTGTAGATCTCACAGACCTCGGCGTCCAGCGCGGCCGCGAGCGCGACCGCGGTGGTGTCGGACCCGCCCCGGCCCAGGGTGGTGATGTCCTTCTTGTCCTGGGACACACCCTGGAACCCGGCGACGATCGCGATGTTGCCCTCGTCGAGCGCGGTACGAATCCGGCCCGGCGTGACGTCGATGATCCGCGCTTTGTTGTGAACCGAGTCGGTGATGACGCCGGCCTGGCTGCCCGTGAACGACTGGGCCTCATGGCCCAGGTTTTTGATCGCCATGGCCAGCAGCGCCATGGAGATCCGCTCTCCCGCGGTCAGCAGCATGTCGAACTCACGCCCGGCAGGGATCGGGGAAACCTGCTCGGCGAGATCGATCAACTCGTCCGTCGTGTCGCCCATCGCTGACACCACGACAACCACCTGGTTGCCGTTCTTCTTGGCATCGACGACTCGCTTGGCGACGCGCTTGATGCCCTCGGCATCGGCTACGGAGGAGCCTCCGTACTTCTGCACGACAAGGCCCACGTGCGCTCCTCGCTCAATTCAATAGTGCGGTCGGCTCAGTTTAACGAGCAGCCCGGAATCGACCTGTCCTTACCAGATGGTGAGATGTCCCGCCCACCAGCTGGTCCGGCGTGTCGTTCCGAACTGCTCGTACGAGGTTGCTGCCCGGCGAGTCACGAACCACGCCCGTTTGTGTCCCAGCCCACACCGATGGGGGTCACTCGACCGCGCTCACCCGCCCCGGCCGGCGATCCCGGGCTGACGAGGTCCACGTCCGGCCCCCTTTCAGCGCGGGGAATCACGGGACCACCTCCACGATAGGTCGATGTGCACGGGGTCACACATGCTGTCGCGCACTCGCGCGCCCTCACCGGCGCCTCGGCAGCGGAAGGGTCCCGCGGCCGGACGCGGCGCGCAGTTCGGCCACCCGGGCCGCGACGTCCGTCGCACGGCGGGGGCGGGCCAGGAACGTGTCCGGGACGTCGCCGGTGGCGCCGGCCGCCTCGTCGCGGTCGATGTCGGCGCGGCAGTCCACGCAGACGCCGTCGACCAGCGTGGTCGTGCTCTCGTCCTCGTCGCAGAACGCGCACATCATCTCGGCGCCGACGACCTCCTCGCGGAAGGCGCTCTTCCGGGGCTGCGGAGCAGGGGGCATCTTGTTCTCCAGTCGCTTACGAAGGAAGGCCCCGGCGGAATGCACGGAGGCCGGCAACCCCGCCACCAGGGCCTGGGCGACCTGCTCACGGCCGACACCACGCACCATCCACTCGTCGACCAGGTGTTCGAGCACGACGCACTCGCCGTCGGAGAGCTGGAGCCTGGGCTCCCTGCGGCCGAGTCCCGCCAGGACGTCGTACGCCTCCGAGCGCGCGGGCGGCTCGCCCTGCGGCTCCTGCCCCGCCTCCGGGACGGCGTCCGGCTGGCCGGGCACGTCCACGCCCCTGATGAACCGCACGAACTCCGTCCACCAGGCCGCGTCGCGGGCCGTCCGGGAGAAGTACGTACGCGTCACCCAGCGCTTTCCGCCGCCGTCGACCGTGAGGTGGACCTTGATGCGGCGCAGATGCCCGGCCCTCGTCAGCCGGTCCAGCGCGCTGCGGCACGCCTGCTGGCCGTAGTCGGAGAGCTCTTCGGCGAGCGGCTTGTAGCCGATGGCGGAGCCTTCGGGGAGCCGGTCGACGTACGCGGCGATCGCCGCTTCCCTGGCGGGCAGGTGGGCGAAGTCGGCCGCACCGCGCGGGGCTTGGTCGGGCGCGTGACGCTTGCCATAACCGGCTTTCGCCATGGGGTGGGACGGCGCGCGCAGGGCGGCACTAATGTGGGTCGTAGCCATGGGATCGCTCTTCTCGATCTCGTTCGGCAAGACCCCGGCCGGTGTTGGCGCACCGCCGGGGTCGTCCGTTTTTCGGATTGTGGGTTGCTCAACGCGAACTTAGAGCGTGCACACGCTGTGGCGCAAGCCGGTCACCGAAAGTCACTTCCCGTGCCATCTGCACGCGTCCGCGCAGGACTTGGGAGGGTGGGTGGGATTCAACCTCACCACCCATTCCTTCAAGAAAGAGCTCGGGGCTCGGGGCTTGAGCTCCGGGGCGACCTGCGACAACTGCCCCTGGGTAGGCTCATGTTCATGCCAGTTACGTGGAACGACGCCGTTCGAAGGCTCCTGGACGAGCCCCTTCCCGCAGTCCTCGCCACCGTGAACGCCGACGGAAGTCCGCAGACCTCGGTGGTCTGGATCGGCCGGGACCAGGACGACATCCTCATCTCCACCGCGGAGGGCCGCCGCAAGGACCGGAACGTACGCCGCGATCCTCGCGTCAGCCTGACGGTGTACGACCCCAAGGACCCGCTCCAGTACGTCGAGATCCGCGGCACCGCCACGGTCACCGCCGACCCCGGCCGCGCCCTGGCCGTCCGTCTGGCGGAGGAGTACGAGGGCCCGGGCGCCGGCGAGGAGTACCTGTCGCTCCCGCCGGAGGTGGTCCGCGTCGTGATCAGGATCGCGCCGCAGCACATGGTGGGTACGGCCACGGAGTAGAAGACGCCGGGGGTGGTGCCCACGTGGGCACCACCCCCCGCGGGGTGTTCGTCGGGCCCTCTGAACAGGGGCTTTTAAACAAATACCAGCCCCCCCGACAGGGCAAAAAAGGGGTTGGCGTCGTGGGGGTG